>NZ_JBHVRO010000001.1:538131-547656 GCF_042885655.1 Psychrobacillus sp. NPDC058041 | reverse complement strand
AAGCGAACGAGGAGGCTCAAGCCATGCCCGCGGAAAGCGAGCGCCGGAACGGAAAGCAACAACTCGTTGAATGGATCACTATCTTTAATTTGCTTTTTATAGAAATTACTCTTGACTAGAGGTAAGAAAGCGTCCACCTACTGCGGAAATCAACCTGTTCATGGCATATAAATTTTTATACTTTCCTCTTCTAAAAAAAGCCGATCTTTATAGATCGACTTTTTTGGGCATAATAATAGAAATAGCTGGCTTATGAGAAAAAATTTCTTTAGCAAGGTCAACAACAGATTCTAAAGTCACTTCATCTATCGTCTCACTTACTTCATCTAGAGTACGATGCTTTCCATAAAGCAACTCATTTTTTCCATTTCTACTCATCCGTGCATTTGTGCTTTCTAAACTTAACAACAAATTTCCTTTTAACTGTTCTTTGGAATTGAGAATTTCTGTTTCTGTGAATCCTTTGTTCATTACATTCTCAATGGAATCAAAAATGGAAGTCTTTAATTCATTTAACTGATTGCTAGAAGTCCCGCCGTAAACTACAACAACTCCCGTATCTTCATAAGAAGAGTGATACGAGTAAATCGAATATGCGAGTCCCTTATCTTCACGAATTTCTTGGAATAACCTCGAAGACATACTTCCACCTAAAATATTATTCAAAACGACTAAGCTATAAATATTGTCCGCATTTATACTTAAACCAGGATACGCTATACAAATATGCGCTTGTTCTGTCTCACGAAAATTTTCTGTATATATTGGTTTTATAGCAGGGGTTTCCAAGGATTTTACTGGTTTTTTTACACTTTTATATTGACCAAAAAGCGATTCAATATATTCCAAAAATCCTTCTTGAATATTGCCGGCTACTGAAATTACAACATTATCTGGTGTATAATGTCTTTCCATATACGACAAAATCATTTCCTTCGTAAAACTATTTAATGTCTCCTCTGTCCCTAGTATAGGAGAACCTAAAGGATTATTCTCATACATTTCTCTCCATAAGTATTCATGTACTATATCGTCCGGAGTATCTTCCACCATATTTATTTCTTCTAAAACAACTAGTCTTTCCTTTTCAATTTCGTTTGGATCGAATAGAGAATTGAAAAACATGTCTGCAAGAATCTCTACAGCGTGTTTCGCATGGTGATCTAAAACTTTTGCATAGTAACATGTATTCTCTTTAGATGTAAATGCATTAATATTACCGCCAATTCTATCGAATTCCTCGGCTATCTGCTTTGCTGATCTTGTTGCTGTTCCTTTAAACAGCATATGTTCAATAAAATGTGTTAGGCCGTTTTCTTGTGGAAGTTCGTATCTAGATCCAGCTTGTACCCATATCCCAACTGCAACGGATCGCACATGGGAAATATCTTCTGAGATAATACGTAGCCCATTATTACAAGTTATTTTTTTTATCAAAATTGCACCTCTATCTAGTTTATTCAAGTATTAAAAAAAGTTGCCGTAGATAATAATTCCCTACGGTCAACCTAGTGTATTACAAAAATTATAATTTTTCTATATCTGTTCAGACTTAAGTCAGACGCTAAATATCAGTGTTTGAACTTTTCATATATTATTGTTCGTTTTGTTCAGCACGCTCTTTTTCTTCTTTTATAACTACTTTACGAGATAAGTTTACGCGACCTTGATTATCAATTTCAATTACTTTTACTAATAACTCGTCTCCGATTTTAAGCACGTCTTCTACATTTTTCGTACGTTCTTCTTGAATCTCTGAAATATGCAGTAATCCATCTTTCCCGTTGAAGATTTCTACGAAAGCCCCGAATTTTTCAATTCGTTTTACTTTTCCTAGATAATATTCCCCAACTTGTGCAACACGAACAATGTTCTCAATTATTTCTTTTGCACGGGCAATCATCTCTTCATCTGCTGAAGCAATATAAATTGTACCATCTTGCTCTGTATCAATTTTTACGCCAGTTTCATCGATAATTTTATTGATCTGTTTCCCACCTGGTCCAATTACATCACGAATTTTATCAGGATTAATTTTAATAACTGTAATCTTTGGAGCATATTTAGATAATTTCTCGCGAGGTTCACCAATTGTTGCAAGCATGCTTTCTAAAATTTGCATACGACCAATTTTAGCTTGTTCGAGAGCTTCTTCTAATATTGTTCTTGATAATCCGTCAATTTTAATGTCCATTTGAAGCGCAGTAATACCTTTAGAAGTACCAGCTACTTTAAAGTCCATATCTCCAAGGTGATCTTCCATCCCTTGAATATCTGTTAATATTGTATAATTTTCACCTTTTTTTACAAGTCCCATGGCAATTCCTGCAACAGGTGCTTTTAGAGGAACACCAGCATCCATCATTGCAAGAGTTGAAGCACAGATACTAGCTTGAGAAGTGGAACCATTTGATTCTAATACTTCAGCTACTAAACGAAGTGTATATGGGAAATCATTTTCATCTGGAATAACTGCCTCTAAAGCACGTTCTCCCAATGCTCCGTGTCCAATTTCACGACGGCCAGGTGCACGGATTGGTCCAGTTTCCCCAACACTAAATTGAGGGAAATTGTAATGATGCATAAAGCGTTTTGATTCTTCTAATCCAATTCCATCAATTATCTGAACATCACCTAGTGGTCCTAATGTACAAATACTTAATGCTTGAGTTTGCCCACGAGTAAACAATCCAGAACCATGCGTTCTTGGCAAAATTCCGACTTCAGAAGAAAGCGGGCGAATTTCAGCTACCCCACGACCATCTGGACGGACTTTATCTTCAGTGATTAAACGACGAACTTCATCTTTAACCATAGCATCTAAAATTTCACGTACTTGTTTTAATGTTTCGTCTGTTGCTTCTTTTTGAGTATATTGTTCTAATACTTCATTTTTGACAATACCAATTGCTTCTTCACGCGCATGCTTTTCTTGCACTTGAATAGCTTGTACTAAGTCTGCTTCACAAAGCTCTTTTACTTCTGCAAAAAGGACCTTGTCTAATTCGAAAAGGGAAATCTCTTTTTTCTCTTTTCCAATTTCAGCAACTACTTTTTCTTGGAATTCAATTAATTTAATGATTTCACTATGACCAAACATAATAGCTTCCAACACAACTTCTTCAGAAACCTCTTTTGCTCCTGCTTCTACCATGTTAATAGCATCTTTTGTTCCTGCAACAGTAAGATCTAAAATACTTTGTTCCATTTGTTCAACTGTTGGATTAATGATAAATTCTTCCCCAATTAAACCTACTTGTACTCCTGCAATTGGTCCATCAAAAGGAATGTCCGAAACACTAAGTGCAAGTGAAGAACCTAACATTGCAGCCATCTCAGATGAACAATTTTGATCTACAGACATTACGATGGAAATTACCTGAACCTCATTACGGAATCCATCTGGAAATAACGGACGAATCGGACGATCAATTAAGCGACTAGTTAAGATTGCTCTTTCAGAAGGACGACCTTCACGTTTAATAAAACCACCTGGGATTTTTCCAACAGCGTATAATTTCTCTTCATAATTAACTGTTAATGGGAAAAAGTCTAGATTCTTTGGTTGCTTCGAAGCAGTTGCTACTGATAATACGCTAGTATCACCATATCTTACTAAAACTGCACCGTTAGCTTGTTTTGCAAGTTGCCCAATTTCTACTTGCAATGGACGACCTGCCCATTCGTACGTAAATACTTTCTTTTCACTCATTTAATCTGGACTCCTCTCAACTTCAAAAATTCCTAATTTAAGGTATATAAAAGTTATATGTATCATAAGTAGTGTATCAAAAATACCTAAACTATGCGAAGTATTTTTATGCAAAAGAAAAAGCGGGACGAATCCCGCTTAATTCCATGAAATATTATCGACGTAAACCAAGTTTAGCGATTAGCTCACGGTAACGTTGTACTTCGTTTTCACGTAAGTATTTTAATAAGTTACGGCGACGTCCAACCATTTTGAATAGACCACGACGAGAATGGTGATCTTTCTTATGTGTACGTAAATGTTCGTTTAAAGAATTAATTTCCTCTGTAAGAACTGCGATTTGAATATCAGCAGATCCAGTATCGCTTTCATGAGTTCTGAACTCAGCGATTAGTTCGTTTTTGCGTTCTTTTGTAATTGCCATTTTGTTTTCCTCCTAAAAATTCTTAATATCCCCTGTTCCTGAGCAATCGTTGGAGAATCGAATAAGCCAAGGAAAGGTTTAGTACAAATTTGTACTATTAAAATATACCATAGGAATAAATCAGAATCAACTCATTCACTTTTTTTAAAATAATTTATAGCTTCTTCTTTATCTTTTCCAATTTGTTCTTTTAATTCATTTATCCCATTAAACTTTTGCTCCGAACGGATACGCGAATACCAGTGAATTACTACTTCTTCACCGTATATCGATTGGTCAAAATTAATTATATGCACTTCGATTGAAAGTTTTTTATCCTCGGGGTTATTAAATGTTGGTTTGTAACCTACATTACATACACCATTATACCATTTTTCTTGTACGCATATTTTCACTGCGTAGACTCCTGTTGATGGTATAAATTGCCCTTCCGTCGGTTGAACGTTTGCAGTAGGGAAATCTATCGTTCTACCTCTCTTGTCTCCATGAATAACTACACCAGTTAACATAAAAGGACGACCTAAAAGTTCTTTTACTTCTTCTATATTTCCAGTTTTCAGTTCTGCTCTTATTCTAGTTGAACTTATTTTGTCATCTGACAGCACTTGCTTATCGACTACTGAAACAGTATATTCTCCATTCGATAACTGTTCCATTTCTTTCATTGTTCCTTTTCCAAATGCACCAAATGTAAAATCGAAACCTGCTGTAACATGTTTTACATTCGCCTTTTTAATAAAAGAATCAACAAACTGTGAAGGGGTTAACTTAGCAAAATCCGAAGTGAAACGAACGACAAATAACGTATCGACGTTAAGCCCTTTTAATATTTCTATTTTTTGTTCAATTGGTGTAATATAAAATACTTGTTCCTTACTTCTACCAAGAACTAGCGATGGGTGAGGATCAAAAGTCATGACCGCAGTTCTTATGTTAAGCTCTTTTCCTTTATCTAGTGCTTCTTGAATGACAGCTTGATGCCCTCTATGTACACCATCAAAAAAACCGATGGCTAATGAGTATGCTTCGTACTGCTCATTTTCTAATAAATGATGTGGGTAAGATAAGTAATGTACTTCCATATTAATCTCCTTTTTCGGTTGAAAACATTTTCTCCGGTTTCATCATATCATTTTTCGTCGGATGCTTGATATATACTGCCTTAGGAATTGAATTTTTTGTGTAGATTATTTTTTCGTTTTTCTCTAGTAGTGGATGTGCATTAATCACTTGACCATTCGCAATGCTTTTATCATTTTCTGCAGTAATTTCAACACTTGGCCAACTTTGTAAAGCATACTTTACAGGAAATATAGAGTCATTTAAACAACCACTTTCGCTAACCTTATTTACTTGCTCTAGTGTTAAACATTGGTCTTTTGTGAAGCTTCCCGACGCAGTTCTAACTAAAGTAGACATATGTGCTGGATAGCCAAGTAATTCCCCAATTTGAACAGCAAGTGTTCGAATATATGTACCTTTACTACAACTTATTTCAATAGAAAATTGCACATTTTCCCCCAAAAATTCTGGATTTTCGTCCAATAAGCGTAAATTATAAATGGTTACATTTCTACTCGGACGATCTACAATCTTACCTTCTCTTGCATATTCATATAACTTTTTCCCATTTACTTTCACCGCTGAATACATTGGTGGGGTTTGTACGATTTCACCAGTCAATTCTTTCAAAACCTTTAGAATCTGATCTCGAGAAAAATACTTTTCCGTTTCATCTTTATTTACGACCTCACCATCGGCATCTTCAGTTGTAGTTGAAATCCCAATACTAACCGTTGCTATATATGTTTTACCTTCATTCATAATATATTCAGATACCTTCGTTGCTTGCCCTAGACATATTGGTAAAACTCCTTCTACACTTGGATCCAGTGTACCTGTGTGTCCAATACGCTTCATTTTTAATATTTTTCGGAGTTTAAACACACAGTCGTGAGAAGTCATACCTTTTTCTTTCCATAATGGAAGTATACCTTCGTACATTTTTTCACCTCATTTTAATGATAATATACAACAAAGAAGTCTGCTTGTTGTAGTAAGCAGACTTCTCTAATTTTTTATTCATCTGATGATTTGTTAATTTGTCTTAATAAATCATCAATTCGATTTCCATAAGCTGCTGATTCATCAAACTTAAATAGTAGTTCAGGCGTTATACGAAGCCTAATTCGTTGTCCGATTTCAGTACGAATAAATCCTTTAGCTTTTTCTAAAGCTTTTAGTGTTTGACCACTTTTCGCTTCTCCACCAAGAACAGTTATATAAATAGTCGCTTGTTGAAGGTCACCAGTAACCTCTACATCTGTAACGGTAACAAAGCCTATATTAGGATCCTTTAGCTTTCGGACAATAATTTCACCTAACTCTTTTTTCATTTGCTCAGCAACTCGGTTTGCGCGCATCGACATAATCGCTACACCTCATATTCTGTTTATAAATATTCTTTTCTAATTTCAATTCGTTCCCATTCGGGGTTAGAATCCAAGAATCGTATTACATGCATAAGTTCCCGTTCAGCAGCAACTTTGTCCGAAGCAACTGTAACAATACCTATACAAGTTCGTTGCCAGACATCTTGATGATCTAACTCTCCGATAGAAACATTAAATTTTTGTTTTGTTCTAGTGAGCATTCGTTGAAGAACTGCTCTTTTTTCTTTCAAGGAATGTGCAGTAGAAATGATGTATTCACACTCTGCATAGACAATCATTATCGTTTAATCTCTTCCATTACAAATGCTTCAATAATGTCATTTTCTTTAATGTCATTAAAGTTTTTGATTGTAATACCACATTCATATCCTTTTGCTACTTCTTTTGCATCATCTTTAAAACGTTTTAATGTATCTAATTCGCCTTCAAATATAACGATAGAGTCACGAATAATACGAACTCCACTATCTCTAGAAATTTTACCTTCCGTTACGTATGAACCAGCAATTGTACCAACTTTAGATACTTTAAATGTTTCACGAACTTCTGCTTGACCGATGATTTTTTCTTGGAATTCAGGATCTAATAATCCTTTCATCGCAAATTCAATCTCTTCAATTACTTTATAGATTACTCGGTGTAAGCGAATATCTACACCTTCTTGATCTGCTGCACGTTTCGCATTTACATCCGGACGAACATTAAATCCGATTACAATAGCGTTAGAAGCCGCCGCAAGACTAATATCAGATTCAGTAATTGCTCCAGCACCAGTGTGAATGATTCGGACATTTACACCTGCAACATCAATTTTCATTAGTGATGCAGCCATAGCCTCTACTGTACCTTGAACGTCTGCTTTAACAATCAGGTTTAATTCCTTCATTTCCCCTTGTTTCATCTGGTCAAATAAATTATCCAATGTTACACGAGTTTTTTCTGATCGTTGATTAACTTGCGCTTCTGAAGCACGAGTTTCACCAACTTGACGAGCTGTTTTTTCATCTTCAAATACAACAAAGCGATCCCCTGCTTGTGGAACATCATTTAGCCCTGTTATTTCAACTGGTGTAGAAGGACCTGCTTCCTTCACACGACGACCTAAATCATTAACCATAGCACGTACACGTCCAAATGTATGACCAACTACTATTGGGTCTCCTACACGTAGTGTTCCATCTTGTACTAATAATGTTGCTACTGAACCTCTACCTTTGTCTAGTTGAGCTTCAATTACAGAACCAAGTGCAAGACGTTTTGGATTTGCTTTTAACTCTGCTACTTCTGAAACAAGTAGTACCATTTCTAAAAGGCTATCAATACCTTCTCCTTTTAATGCCGAAATAGGAACAAAAATTGTTTCCCCACCCCAAGCTTCAGGAACTAGACCATGTTCCGTTAGCTCTTGCATTACCCGATCTGGATTAGCAGATGGTTTATCCATCTTGTTTACGGCAACAATAATTGGTACCTCAGCAGCTTTTGCATGGTTAATTGCTTCAACAGTTTGTGGCATTACACCATCATCTGCAGCAACAACAAGTATTGTAAGATCCGTTACTTTAGCACCACGAGCACGCATTGTTGTAAACGCAGCATGTCCAGGAGTATCTAAAAATGTAATTTTCTTACCATTATCAATTATTTGATATGCACCAATATGTTGTGTAATACCGCCAGCTTCACCTGCAGTAACTTTTGTATTTCGAATAGAATCGAGTAATGTTGTTTTACCGTGATCAACATGCCCCATTATTGTAACAACTGGTGGACGTTCTTTTAAGTCAGCACTATTTTCTTCAGTAGTTTCGAAATGAACTTCTAAATCTGTAATATCGATTTTAATTTCTTCTTCCACTTCTACTCCGTAGTCTGCACAAATTAGCTCAATTGCATCCTTATCAAGAACCTGGTTTATTGTTGCCATTACACCAAGTAAAAACAATTTTTTTATAATTTCGGAAGGCTCACGACCAAGCTTTTTCGCAAGTTCCGCTACAGTTAATGACTCAGTAAATGTAATTTTTGCTGGCAATTCTCTTTCTTTTCTTGGTACTGGTGGTTGAACAGGTGTAGTAGGACCTTTTCTTCTTTTTTGGAATTTTTGTCCCGGTCTGTTTTGTCCACCAGGTCTATTTTGTCCACCTGGACGGTTGTTATTATTTGTAAATGGTTTTTTATCTTTTGATTGATTGTTTGTTCCTTGAGTTGTGCTACCTTGACTTGAAGGTCTTGATTGCCCTTGATTAGCTGGTTTAGTTTGACCTTGGTTTGTAGGTCTTGACCCTTGGTTTGTGCTATTTGACATAGGGCGATTAGGACGATTATTTTGTCCTGATTGTTGTGTTTGTGTTGGAGCTTGTGTTTTTGCGTGTGAAGGATTTTTAGATTGTTCTGTTGATTTTTTATAAACACTATCTAATTTTTTTACAGCGTCACCTTCAAGCATTGACATATGGTTAGCCACTTGAATATTAAGCTTTCCTAACTGATCGATAACTTCTTTACTTGATTTTTCTATTTGTTTCGCGTACTCATGAACTCTGATTTTAGTCATTAGCTCACCCCCGGTTAAATTCGTTGAGAAGGCCGGACAGTTTTTTTGCGAAACCGTCATCCATAATGGCTATTGCCACTCTGGCCTCTTTTCCCGTCGCATGTCCGAGATCGTGCCGGTCTCCAAAGACATGCAGCTCAACGTTAAAAGATGCACATTTATCATTCATTTTTTTTGCTGTGTTTTTAGAAGCATCAGACGATAGTATAACTAACTTCGCCTTTTGGCTTCTAATTTCTTTTACTACTAGTTCTTCCCCAGAAATTGTTTTTCTTGCTCGAGTAGCAAGTCCAAGTAGTTGTGTTATTTGTTGTTCAATTGTCATTTTAGTTTTTCTCTTTCAATAATAACGATTAGCTCATCATATATTTCATTTGGA
>NZ_JBHVRO010000001.1:306021-538034 GCF_042885655.1 Psychrobacillus sp. NPDC058041 | reverse complement strand
GTAGCAAGTCCAAGTAGTTGTGTTATTTGTTGTTCAATTGTCATTTTAGTTTTTCTCTTTCAATAATAACGATTAGCTCATCATATATTTCATTTGGAATGGATGCCTCTAAATGATTCCCTAAAGAATTTTTCTTTTTGGCTTTATTAACTGCATCGATTGTTTTAGAAACATATGCACCTCTTCCTGACTTTTTTCCAGTCAAGTCAACAGAAACTTCTCCCTCTTTAGACCGAACAATACGAATCATTTCTTTCTTGGGAAACATTTCTCCAGTAGCAACGCATTTACGCAATGGAATTTTCTTTTGAATAGCCATCCAAACTCACCATCCTTTGCTTACTCTTCGTCTTTGTAAAAGTCAAAGTCATCCATTTCATCTTCTAAGCTTTCTAATACTACTTCAGGAGAATTTTCATTTGGATAAATTCCTAGCTCTCTAGCATCAGTTTCACTTTTAATATCTATTTTCCATCCAGTTAATTTGGCAGCAAGACGAGCATTTTGTCCTCTTTTACCGATAGCTAGAGAAAGTTGATAATCTGGAACCACTACGGTTGTGGATTTTTCTTCTTCGTTTACTTGTACATCTAATACTTTAGAAGGACTAAGTGCATTCGCAACGAAAACTACTGGATCTTCTGACCATTCTACAATATCAATTTTTTCACCGCTTAATTCATTTACAATCGTTTGAACACGAGCACCTTTTGCCCCAACACATGATCCTACAGGATCAATTTCTTCATTATGGGCAAATACAGAAATTTTAGAGCGATCTCCCGCTTCTCTAGCAATTGATTTAATTTCAACAATTCCTTCGAATATTTCAGGAACTTCCATTTCAAACAGACGGCGAAGTAAACCTGGATGTGTTCTTGAAACAAAAACTTGAGGACCCCGTGTAGTTCGTTCTACTTTCGTAATATATACTTTAATACGATCATGAGGACGATATGTTTCTGATTGAATTTGTTCATTCACAGGTAACACTGCCTCAACTTTACCTAGGCCAACGTAAATATTACGTGCATCTAAACGCTCCACAATTCCGTTTACTATATCGTCTTCGCGATCAACGTACTCTTCATATATAAGACCACGTTCTGCTTCACGTACTCTTTGTGTTACAACTTGTTTTGCAGTTTGAGCAGCAATGCGACCAAAGTTACGAGGTGTTACTTCTTCTTCTACAATATCCCCAACTACATAATGAGGGTTTATCACTTTTGCATCATCTAAAGAGATTTGCAAACGATCATCTGCCACTTCATCTACTACATCTTTTCTTGAATAAACTAACATTGTACCCGTAGCTAAATTGATATCTACACGAACATTTTGTGCTTGGTTAAAGTTTCTTTTATACGCTGTCACTAAAGCAGCTTCAATTGCTTCTATTAAAACATCTCTAGAAATTCCTTTTTGTTTTTCGAGCGCAGTAAGCGCATCTAATAAATCACTACTCATAGCTATCACTCCTTAATATACATTATGCAGAAAAATCAATTGCTAAACGAGCAAGCGCAATTTTCTCTTTATCAATTTCAATTTTAATTCTTCTTGTTTTCACACGTACTTCTATTAAAGCACCCTCTTCGGCAGAATAAGAAAGTAATGTGCCTTCAAATTCTTTTGCACCGTTTACCGGTTCATACGTTTTAATATATACATATTTTCCAATTGCTTGTAGAAAGTCTGCATCTTTTTTCAATGGCCTTTCAGCCCCTGGAGATGAAACTTCTAAAAAATAATTCTCCGTGATTGGATCCACGACATCCAATTTTTCACTTAGCTTTTCACTAACTTGAGCACATTGCTCAATATCTATTCCACCAGATGGTGTATCAATATAGATTCTTAAAAACCAGTCGCGACCTTCTTTCACATATTCAATATCTACAAGTTCTAAATTTAACTCTTGTAAAATGGGCGTTACAAGCTCTTCAATTTTACTAGTGATATTACTCATAAGAGCCTCCTACTCATTAATGATTTTCTATGATTGTAGATTATTTTCTACGAGTGTAATTTTTATAATTCCTAGATAACAACAGAAAAGAGCGGGAAATCCCACTCTTTCGTCACAGAACTATGAAACATTGGTAGTTTTATATTACCATACTAATGATTTTCTTGCAAATTGAGAAGAAATGCGGAAGGCATCGCTTAGCCACGACAAGCAAATGTGGTTAAGGTAGGTGTTCAAAGTTCGCCACATCCTGAGCAAAGTTAAACATGACTCTCTTTATACTTGCCCAGGAAGCAGCTCCTCAGCCATCGCTGGGAATTGGCAATTAACTTCTAACGGATATCGCCTGCATGTAAAAGCGCTTTTATCTTCTTAGCCTAAAACAAGGAAAGCTGATTGGCATCTGGAAGACCTTCCAAGCATCCCATTAGGTCCATATATTCAATAATTGTTTTCGACACTTTTCCTCTTTGCTGTAAATCCTCTTTCGACAGAAACTCCCCATCAAGTCTTGCTTTCACAATTTGTAATGCTACGTTTGTTCCTAATCCTGGTATTGCATTGAAAGGTGGGATAAGAGTATTTCCTTCAATTGTAAACTCACTGGCTTTTGATTTATAAAGATCAACTTTTTGCATTTTAATGCCGCGCTCTGACATCTCAAGTCCAATTTCTAATACTGTTGCTAAACTCTTTTCTTTAGGCGAGGCATCTAAACCTTTTGCATTGATTTCATCTAGTTTTGCACGAATAGTATGTGAACCATTAATCATGGAAATTAAATCAAAATCTGATGCTCGTACTGTTAAATATGCTGCATAATATAGAATTGGGAAATGTACCTTGAAATATGCAATTCGAACAGCCATTAATACATAAGCAGCCGCATGGGCTTTTGGGAACATGTATTTAATCTTTTTACAAGATTCTATATACCAATTTGGCACGCCTTCTTTTTTCATCTCAGCCTCAAACTCTGGACTTAATCCTTTTCCTTTTCGAACAGATTCCATTATCTTAAACGCTAACGATGGTTCAAGACCTTGATATATTAAATAAACCATAATATCATCACGACATCCAATAACATCCGACAATTGACATGTTCCATCTTGAATAAGTACTTGCGCATTCCCAAGCCATACATCAGTTCCATGAGAAAGACCCGAAATTTGAACAAGTTCCATGAATGTCGAAGGTTTGGTTTCTTCCAACATTTGACGAACAAAACGAGTACCAAACTCTGGAATACCTAGTGTACCTGTTTTACAATCGATTTGTTCCTCTGTTACTCCAAGAGATTCTGTGCCACTAAATATTTTCATCACTTCCGGGTCATCTGTTGGAATTGTTTTTGGATCAATCCCCGATAGATCCTGAAGCATTCGAATAACTGTTGGATCATCATGTCCAAGGATATCGAGTTTCAATAAATTATCATGTATCGAATGGAAGTCAAAATGAGTAGTTTTCCACTCAGAATCTTGTGCATCTGCTGGGAACTGTATAGGCGTAAAATCAAAGATATCCATATAGTCAGGAACTACAATAATTCCCCCTGGATGCTGACCTGTTGTTCTCTTTACTCCAGTACACCCTTGCACTAATCGATCAATTTCCGCCCCACGTAATGTTAAGTTATTATCATTCGTATACCCTCTTACATACCCATAAGCAGTTTTTTCTGCAACAGTTCCAATTGTTCCTGCTCGGAATACATAATCTTCTCCAAAAAGCTCTTTCGTATAATTATGTGCAGTCGGCTGATACTCACCACTAAAGTTTAAGTCTATATCTGGAACTTTATCTCCCTTAAAACCTAAGAATGTTTCAAAAGGGATATCTTGTCCATCTTTTACATAAGGAGTATCACATTTCACACAGTTTTTATTTGGCAAGTCAAACCCTGATCCTACAGAGCCATCCTGAAAAAACTCAGAATGCTTACAACTTGGACAAACATAATGTGGAGGTAATGGATTAACTTCCGTAATCTCCGTTAAGGTTGCAACTAATGAAGAACCAACTGAACCACGTGACCCCACTAAATATCCATCATCTAGAGACTTCTTCACTAGTTTATGTGAAATCAAGTAAATAACTGCAAACCCATGTCCAATAATAGAAGCTAATTCTTTTTCAATTCTGGCCTCTACAATTTCCGGAAGATCTTCTCCATAGATTTCTCTTCCTTTAGCATATGTTAACGATCTAACTTCTTCATCTGCACCTTCAATTTTAGGTGTATATAAATCATCTTTAATTGGTTTAATATCGTCAATTGAGTCAGCAATTTTTTGTGGATTAGTCACAACAATCTCAGTAGCTAATTCTTCTCCTAAGAAAGAGAAAGCATCTAACATTTCATTAGTTGTTCGGAAATGTACTTTAGGTAGCTCATGGCGATTTAGAGGATTAGCACCACCTTGAGAGTTCACTAATATTTTTCTGAATATCGCATCATTTTCATGTAAATAATGCACATTTCCTGTTGCTACAACTGGCAGATTTAATTTTTTCCCTAATTTAATCATTTTTCGAATAATATCTTCTAAGTTCCATTCATCTCTCACTAACTCTAATTCCAGTAGGTGTGAATAAGCTTCTTTTGGTTGGATCTCTAAATAATCATAAAACCTTGCAATTTCCTCCACTTGTTCTAAAGGTTTTTGCATTAATCCTTCAAATACTTCCCCTTTATCGCAGGCAGAACCTATTATTAATCCAGCACGATGCTTTTGTAAAGTCGATCTTGTAATACGAGGGACTCTATAAAAAGTAGAAGTGTGAGAAAGTGATACTAATTTAAATAAGTTTTTTAACCCTTCGTCATTTACTGCCAAAATTGTACAGTGGGACGGTCTTGCTCTTTTATAAGAATCACCTTCGCCGATATGTTTATTAAAATCATCCAAGTAATGAATATTTTTTTCTTCTGATTCCTTTAATAAATGCATAAGTAAATATGCAGTTGCTTCACAATCAAAGATTGCTCGGTGAGCTTGTGTTAACTCAATATTAAACTTTTTAGCTAACGAACCTAAACGATGCGTTTTTAACTCCGGATGTAAAAATCTTGCAAGCTCTAATGTATCAATCACTGGATGTGTAAAGTGGTCAATACTACATCTTCGATAACCCTCATATAAAAAGCCCATATCGAAAGAGGCATTATGTGCAACTATTATTCCATCACCAATGAATTCATAAAAATCTTTAATGACCGATTCAATCTCTGGAGCATTACGAACCATATCATCTGTAATACCTGTAAGTTCAATAGTTGTTGCAGATAGTGCATGATGGGGATTTACAAACCGCTCGAACTTATCAATTATATTACCATTTTGCAATTTGACTGCTGCAAGTTCGATAATTTTGTCATACGTAGCAGATAAACCAGTCGTCTCAACATCGAATACAATATACGTCGCATCATCCAGCAAAATATGCTGTTCATCGTAAGCAATTGGAACTCCATCATGAACTAGATTTGCTTCAAGTCCATATAAAATTTTTATTCCGTTCTTTTTGCCAGCTGCATATGCTTCCGGAAATGATTGAACATTAGCATGATCTGTAATGGCTATTGCTTTATGACCCCATTTTGCTGCTTGAGATACAAGAGCAGAAACTGATGAAACAGCATCCATTTGACTCATTGGTGTATGTAGATGCAATTCTACTCTTTTTTGATCTGCTGTGTCTAAACGTACTACCGGATTTATCTCACACATATCTTGAGCCATAATGATCAAATCACGAACGAATGTATCATTTTGTACAGATCCTCTTACCTTAATCCACATACCTTTTTTCAATCGTTCCATCATTTGTGCGTCTTCTTTATCACGTGAGAACATTTTAACCAGTATTGAATCTGTGTAATCGGTTATCTTCACCGTTAGAAGAGATCTTCCACTTCGTAATTCTTTTACTTCTACATCGAATACAAATCCTTCAATAGTTACTCGGCGCTCTTCATCTTGAATTTGACGGATTTCCATGATCGGCTCTTCTTTTTTAAGCGGGATTCCGAGTTGGAAAGGTCCATCTGCCGCTCCATCTGACCCACTTTCTTGCCGATCTTGCTCTCTTTTTTGTAGATCTACTAATGCTTTTTTCCCCAGTTCTTCCTCTTCTAATTTCCTTTGTTCCAAAAAAGCTAGCTGTGCTTCAGCCAGTGCTTGTGTATCTTCTACTAGTTTGAAATCTATTGCCATTTTTGGGAAACCAAATTTCGCATAAGTATCGGCTAACTGCTCCACATATTTCTTTTTAAATGTTCGAAGTTCAAGCTCATGTCCACATGTAAGTTGGATCATCTGACCATTCCACTCAGGTTGTTGTTTAAGCAACAATTCCTTAAGAGGTGGAGCCATATCACTTAATTCCTTCATTACAGGCATCCAGTATGCTTTTATTTGAACATCCGAAACAGCGGTGCTTTCACTTTCAATAGTTAAATACACACTTGCTATGCCAGTAAACCTTTCTACTAATCGTTGGTGAAAAACATTATATATATCAATTGGAAGAATTGTAGAACAATGAATTTGAAAATGCCATTGTCTTATTTTTTTATGTACTGTAAATCTTGTAATAGAGGCATCTTCGAAATGTTTAACGAATAAATCTTCCGTTAAATTCAGTTGTTGTAACAATATATGCATCCTTGTTTTGCCATCTTGCATCATAACGAACCCCTCTCTTTACTACTTATAACAGAAAAAGAAAGGAAAGTTCAACTCGAACTTTCCCTTCTTGTAGTTTTTTCTCTAGAAGAAAAACCTTTGTATATCATTCCAAGTTACTACTACCATTAATACCATTAAGAGCATGATACCTACAAAATGAACCATACCTTCTTTTTGCTTATCAACCGGTTTCCCTCTGACTGCTTCAAATAAGAAAAATAAAAGTCTACCACCATCAAGTGCAGGCAGTGGTAATAAATTCATAATTCCTAAGTTAATACTTAAAATAGCAGCCCAATGCATTAAATTGTATACACCATATTGTGCAACTTCTTCTGTAGCCTTGTAAATACCTACAGGACCAGATAAATCATCGATTGAAAATTTACCAGTGATTAAAGAACCTAGTAATGTAAATATACGTTTAGTCCAATCATACGTTTGTTCCGCACCGAAAGCTACTGCTTTGATTGGATTTTTTTCGAGAGGACTGACATATTGAACCCCGATTTGCCCTACTTTTTCTTTTCCAGATTCTACAGCATTTGGAGTCATCGTAAACTCTAAAGATTCCCCATTACGATCAACTGTAAAATCCATTTTTTTATCTGGACTAACCTTGACTTCCTCAGACAATTCATCCCAAGTTGAAATCGGATTTCCATTAATTTTAGTTACTAAGTCTCCATCTTTCATTCCTGCTTGTGCAGCAGGACTATCTGCTACAACTGTTGTAATGACGGGTTCATATGTTGGTACCCCTTGGAGCAAACCTAATAATAAAAAAATGATAAATGATAATATAAAGTTGAAAAGTGGACCTGCAAATATTGCCATTGATCTTTGACCAACCGTTTTAGAACCAAATTGACGATCATATGGTGCGATGTAGGTTTCTTTTCCATTTTCATTTATAACAGCATTTCTAGCTATTTTATATCGCACGGAACGTTCTTCTTCATCATATCCTTCAATAAACATCTCTTTAGATAAATCAGATTTCTCAACTTCTAAGAAAAGCATGTCTGGAAATTGCTTATTTTGATTTAATACAATTTGATCAATTTCATTCTCATTATTTACATGTATACCTAAACGAAATCCTGGTTGAAGTTCGATAGAGTCCATATCTTCTCCAGCCATTCGCACATATCCACCTATAGGTAATAACCGAAGTGTATATATCGTTTCTCCTTTTGTCATACCAAAAATTTTTGGTCCCATTCCAATCGCAAACTCTCTAACCATAATTCCTGCTTTTTTAGCAAAGATAAAATGTCCAAGTTCATGAAAAAAAACAATACTACCAAATATTATTATAAACGCAATGGCCGTTTCCATTATACCCCACCTTTATTATCAATTACGACTGGACCTAGATGCATTGCTTCAATTAACATAAGCAACAAACAATGCGCCATTTTTTTCTTGATTATTTAGAAAAGCACTAAAACACTATAGCAATTCTTAGTAGAGAACAAGTACTCCTGCGCAGACTCGTCGCAGAAAGACATTTGTTAAGTAAAGTTAATACAACATGTCCTTTATTCATACTCATTTTATCATGTTTTGTACGTTTTTTCTTGTTTCAGCGTCAACATGCAAGATCGTTTCTAAATTTGGACTGGAGATGTTCACATGTTCAGTCATCGCACGTTCTATAAGCTCATCAATAGTTAAAAAACCTATTTTTTCTTGTAAAAACAATGACACTGCTGCTTCATTTGCTGCATTAAGTACCGTTGTCATTGTTCCTCCTGCTTTCCCTGCTTCGATAGCAAGCTTTAATGCATGATATCTTGTATAATTCATTTCTTCAAAGTGCAATTTGCCAATCTCTACTAAATTCAATCTTTTAGCATTAGAGCGCTCCAATCGATCTGGATATGAAAGTGCATATTGAATTGGAACACGCATATCCGGTGTGCCTAATTGGGCAATAACGCTTGTATCATTAAACTCCACCATGGAATGAATTATACTCTCTCTATGTAATAAAACCTCAATATCATTATAGGGTGTATTAAATAATACATGAGCTTCTATCACTTCTAACCCTTTGTTCATCATTGTTGCACTATCTATGGTTATTTTTGCACCCATAGACCAATTTGGATGATTAAGAGCGTCTTTTACAGTTACATTTTTTAGCTCTTCTCTTGTTCGGTCGCGGAAGCTTCCTCCTGATGCAGTGATGATTAGCTTCGCGATTTGGGATTTTTGTTCTCCATTCATTGCTTGGAAGAGTGCAGAATGCTCGCTATCTACAGGTAATATTGGGACATTATGCACTTTTGCTGCTTGCATCACTAGATGCCCTGCTGTGACAAGTGTTTCTTTATTTGCAATTGCAATCGTTATACCTTTTTTTATGGCTTCTAATGTAGGTTTTAGCCCAACACTTCCAAGAACTGCATTCACAAGTACATTTGCATTCGTATTCGCAGCTACTTGGATCAAACCCTCTTCACCAAAAAAAACTTGTAGTTTAGGAAATTCCTTTTGTAATTGAATAGCGTCTTCTTCAAGTGCAACAGAAACTACTTCTACTGGAAAATCCTTCAGAATCGTTCTGGTTTTTTCTAGATTTTTTCCTGCTGAGAAAGAAACTAATTGAAACTGATTTGGATGTTCTTTAATTATATCCAATGTTTGTATTCCAATAGAACCTGTTGCTCCTAATAAACTTATTCTTTTTGTCATAATTTCATGTCTTCTCCTTATACAAAATGTAAAAAGTGCAATAACGGAATGACAAAAAGCAAACTGTCAAAGCGATCTAATATCCCACCGTGTCCTGGCAGTATTTTGCCAGAGTCTTTTACATCGTAATGTCTTTTTATAGCCGATTCTACTAAGTCACCTAACTGACCAAAAATAGATGCAGCAATTGTTATCCCGATTAATATTAAATAGGAAGAACTAAATGGGGCTATCCATTGTAGTATGAGAGCAGCAATTATTGCCCAAATGATTCCTCCTATAAATCCTTCTACGGTTTTGTTCGGAGATATTTCTGGCCAAAGTTTTCGTTTTCCTAACTTTCTACCAGTAAAATAAGCACCTGAATCTGTTGTCCACACTACAACTAACGCGAATATTACATAAGTCAATCCAATTTCTCTTGTTTCTATAAAATAATAAAAACCAATTCCAACATATAAAGTGGCCATTATCGCGAATGCAGCATCATCAAATGTAAAATGATTTTTAACAAATACTGAATAAATTAATAATAAGAAGATTGCTACAAATAGCCATTCAATTTTTGTATGTCCACTTAATTGCAATATATTATCTGCAATTGAATTAGGAATTAATAAAACAAATAAAAGCAATATAGATATTAGACCCACAAAGGAAAATATTTTTATACCTTTCATTCTTAAAAGTTCAAATAATCCAATAGCTGCCATCAGATATATTAATATATTGAAAACTGTTCCACCTAATATTACGATAGGTAAAAAGAACGCGGCTGCTACTGCACCTGTAATGATACGTTGTTTCAATTGATCTCTTCCCCCTTAAGACCGCCATATCTTCTATTTCTTGTTTGAAAACTTTCAATTGCATCAAGCAAACAAGATTCATCAAAATCTGGCCACAAAGTATCAGTAAACCATAATTCGGTATAAGCAAGCTGCCAAAGCATGAAATTACTTAATCTCACTTCACCACTTGTTCGAATAAGTAAATCGGGTTCACTTAAATCTTTCGTCATTAAATAACTATCTAAAAGCTCTTCCGAAATAATATCTGAAGTAATAATTCCTTCCTGTACATCGCTTGCTATTTTCTGAACCGCTTGTATTATTTCATCCCTGCTTCCATAATTTAAAGCAAAATTCAGAATTAGTCCATCATTGCTTGCAGTTCGATCTATGGCATTTTTAACTGCTTTTTTTGTATGCTCAGGTAATGATTCAATATTTCCCATCATGTTCACACGTACGTTTTGATCAATTAATTCAGGTAAATAAGTCCCTAAAAACTCTTCTGGTAATTTCATCAAGAATTCTACCTCTAACTTGGGTCTTTTCCAATTTTCCGTCGAAAAAGCATATAGAGTTAACGTTTTAATACCCAATTCATTTGCAAAACGAGTAATTTTTTTCACTATTTTCATACCTTCATAGTGACCAGCAATACGTGGTAGGGATCTTTTTTTCGCCCATCTTCCATTTCCATCCATAATAATAGCGACATGGTTAGGTAGTTTTTCTTGTTGAGCTTTCTTTTTTCTTTCAAACAAATCATTACTTATCGTTTGTTCATTCTTACGAATAAGTTTTTTTAGCATACTGAATCCTCCACTTTAAACCAACTCGGAACATATATATCCTATCATATCAAATTTCACCTAATTTTACTTCATTGAAATTTGGAAAAGCGCAAGGCTTTCAAGATGATTAAATAAAATCATTATATAATAATTATTATTTTCTCATGAATGTAAAAAGACGTCCCACTAAAAGGACGCCTCTTACTTGTGAAAAGTTCAATTCATCAAATTACATCTCACGTCCGGATATGAATCGCGGCTGCACGATTGACTTCCTTAAAACCCGTGATAATCACCTGAAGCTTTTGTCATGAGGATGTTCGTTCCTTGCTCGGACATTACCGCAAAGGTTCTATTACTACAAACTTCCGCATGTAGTGATCTTAGTTAGTTACCACGATCTAAGATAGATTTACCTACGAGTAATTATCGTTTCGGCTTTGATAGGAAAGAGTTAAACTTCCATAATCTCTTTTTCTTTTTCTTTTGTAATTACATCGATTTTTTCAATATTTGAATCCGTAAGCTTTTGAATTTCTTCTGTATAGCTTCTTAAGTCATCTTCCGTAATTGCACCAGATTTCTCTAGTTTCTTCAGATCATCATTGCCATCACGGCGAACGTTACGAATATTAATCTTTGCTTCTTCAGCTTCTTTTTTCACTTGCTTAACTAATTCTTTACGACGTTCTTCCGTAAGTGCAGGTATAGCAATACGTATAAGGGAACCGTCATTTGTTGGAGTAATGCCTAAATCTGATTTCATGATAGCTTTTTCAATGTCTCCAAGAATTGTTTTATCATAAGGTTGGATAGTAATTAAACGTGCTTCAGGAATTGCTATACCAGCCATTTGATTGATTGGAGTTGGTGCACCATAATAATCTACAGAAATTTTATCAAGCAAAGATGCGCTAGCACGACCTGCACGAATTGTTGATAACTCTCTACTATAAACTGAAATCGTTTTAGACATTTTATCTTTTGTTTGTTCAACTACTTGTTTCGGCATTATGAATTCCTCCTAACGACTGTACCAATAGTTTCACCTAGAACAGCCTTTTTAATATTTCCTTTTTCCATAATTGAGAATACAATAAGTGCGATATCATTGTCCATACATAAAGTAGACGCAGTAGAATCCATCACCTGTAACCCTTGTTGAATCACTTCAATAAACGAAAGTTCATCATATTTTACTGCTGTATTATCAATTTTAGGATCTGCAGAATAAACCCCATCTACATTATTTTTAGCCATCAGAATTACGTCTGCTTCTATTTCAGCAGCTCTAAGTGCTGCCGTTGTATCTGTTGAGAAGTATGGATTTCCTGTACCAGCTGCAAAAATCACTACTCGTTTCTTTTCTAAATGACGAATTGCTTTTCTACGTATGTATGGTTCTGCAACTTGTCGCATTTCAATGGAAGTTTGCACACGAGTTTCGATGCCTGCTTTTTCCAATGAATCCTGCAAAGCAAGGGAATTCATAACTGTAGCAAGCATTCCCATATAATCAGCTGTAGCTCGGTCCATTCCCATTTCACTACCGACTTTACCTCGCCAAATATTGCCTCCACCTACTACTACTGCAACTTCAACTCCAAGTTCTACTACTTCTTTCACTTGTTCCGCCACAGATTTAATAATTTCCGGTGATAGCCCAAAACCTTGTTCTCCAGCTAACGCTTCGCCACTTAGTTTTAAAACGATTCTTTTGTATTGTGGTGTACTCATAGGTATCCTCCGTCTCTTTTCTTGAAAAATAGGGAACACAAATTTCGTGTTCCCTAGTTGTTCTTGTTTATTTAGCGAAAATTTGATAGGACAAATTTTCATTCTTTTTTATTAGTTACCTTTAACTTGGCTCATTACTTCTTCCGCAAAGTTGTCTTCACGTTTTTCAATTCCTTCACCAACCGCATAACGAGTAAATGATTTTAAGTTACCGCCAGTTGATTCAACAAAAACGCGTACTTTTTGATCTGGGTTTTTAACGAAAGATTGGTCAAGTAGACAAACATCTTCAAAATATTTACCAAGACGGCCTTCTACCATTTTTGCAACAATATTTTCTGGTTTGCCTTCATTTAAAGCTTGTTCTGTTAATATTTTACGCTCATGTTCCACTTGTTCAGCAGATACTTCGTCACGTGAAATAAAAGCAGGATTTAAAGCAGCAATATGCATTGCAACATCTTTCGCTGCGTTTGAATCAGTTGATCCTTCAAGAACTGTAAGAACACCAATACGTCCACCCATGTGTAAGTATGGACCAAATGCATCAGCATCTGTTTTTGTTTCAACAACAAAACGGCGAAGTGTAATTTTTTCTCCAATTTTAGCAATTGCATTAGAAATTAAGTTTTCAACTGTAATTCCTTCTTCGATTGTAGAAGCTAGAGCTTCTTCTACTGAAGTTGGTTCAGTTGCTAATAAATGAGAAGCAACTTTTTTTACTAATTGTTGGAACTCTTCGTTTTTTGATACGAAATCTGTTTCAGCATTCATTTCTAATAAGATAGCTTTGTTTCCTTCAACTTGGATATAAGTAGTACCTTCAGCAGCAATACGATCTGCTTTTTTAGCTGCAGAAGAAAGACCTTTTTCACGTAAAAAGTCGATTGCTGCTTCTAAATTACCGTCAGTTTCTACTAAAGCTTTTTTACAATCCATCATACCTGCGCCAGTTTTTTCACGCAATTCTTTTACCATTTGTGCTGTAACTGCCATTTTAAATTCCTCCTAGTACATATAAAATCATTTTCTCAAAAAAAGGTGATAAGTGGTTTGGCCGCTTATCACCTGTTACTTACATGTGTCTTACTCAGCAGCAACTTCAGCTGGAGTTACTTCTTCGTCTTCACCTTGTCTTGCTTCAAGTAATGCATCCGCCATTTTAGCAGTTAATAATTTTACTGCGCGAATTGCATCATCATTTGCAGGAATTACATAGTCGATTTCATCTGGATCACAGTTTGTATCAACAATTCCTACTAATGGAATGTTTAGTTTGCGAGCTTCTGCTACAGCAATACGCTCTTTGCGAGGGTCAACTACAAACATTACGTCCGGAATAGCTTTCATATCACGAATACCGCCTAAGAATTTTACAAGACGTTCATGTTGTTTTTTAAGTTGAACAACTTCTTTTTTAGGAAGTACATCAAACGTACCGTCTTCTTCCATTTTTTCAATAGCTTTTAGACGTGCTACACGTTTTTGAATAGTACCAAAGTTTGTTAAAGTACCACCTAACCAACGTTGGTTGATGTAGTAGTTACCAGAACGTTCAGCTTCTTCTTTAATAGCTTCTTGAGCTTGTTTTTTAGTTCCAACGAATAGAACTTTCCCACCGTCTTGACCAACTTGACGCATGAAGTCATAAGCTTCTTCTAATTTTTTAACCGTTTTTTGAAGATCGATGATGTAGATTCCGTTACGTTCAACAAAAATGAATTTTTTCATTTTTGGATTCCAACGGCGAGTTTGGTGACCGAAGTGTACACCAGCCTCAAGTAATTGTTTCATAGAGATTACTGACATGATTATTTCCTCCTGATTTGGTTTAGTCTTCCGCATTCATCATTTTTCATTAGCTACTCTATTATCTAGAGCACCCGCTAAATCCATCCGAACTGCGTGTGTATTCATACCGTATTGTAATATACCATACATATTTATATCTTTCAACTATTTTAATCCTTAAATTTTAAGAAAAGCTCTACTTCTGTTTTTCCAATTTGCAAAAGTTTTGCTATTTCATCTATATCTTTTCCTTCTTCACTATAAAAAAGAACCTTTTCTTTTATTGTTACAGGTATCTTTTTCTCCGTTGTTGCTACTGTCTTTAAGTAACTACTTGCTGCAAGTTGTTTAGATACAAATGATTTTGGAATTTCAAAAGAACGAGTTTCTTCTTTTATCTCTTCTTGTGTAGAAGCTATAAATGTTTTCTCCGATTTATTCAACTCTTGTATAAGTCTATTATTTTCATCTTTCATTTCTGCAATATAAGCTCCGAACGAATCATCTATTTCTTTTAAAACTAGTTCTTGTTTTTTTTCCATATCTTTATATTTATTCAATTTGGCATACAATAAAGTAATCAAATAAAAACTAACTAACTGAAGTAAAAATAATATTACTAAAATAATTGGTGTCATAACTGCTCCTACCCACTAAAATCCACAAAATTTCCTTTAAAAGGATGCTTTGTTTCTTTCATTTCCTGTTCTTTTTTCTCTCGTTTTTTACGATCATGTTCTGCATTTTCGTGTTCATGATCGTCTAAGCTTGTCGCATTATTTGATTTAGTTACTGTTTCTCTATTTTTTTCTAATTGTCTATCCGAAGCAGCTTGAGCATTTGATTGATTTACTGAACTTTGTTGATGAAGTTGTTCTGCAACTTTACCAGCATCGAATGTTTTTGGAATTGCAATTTGGAGTTCAACACCTTTTAAACTCATATAATTTGTTCTCCCCTTTAGACATTCGTCATCTCGTTTGCTAATAATTTGCGTAGTTTAAATAATGCTTTAGAATGTATTTGTGAAATCCTCGATGTGGATAAGTTGAGCATTTCACCTATCACCGTCAATGTTAACTCTTCGGTATAAAAAAGACTTAATACTAGTTGTTCATTCTCATTGAGCATATTAATTTGTTCGACAAGGTCTTGGAGTAATTCTTGTTTGACCATTTTTTGTTCTGGCGTTTTCTGTGAATCATCTCTGATTACGAATGATTTGTTTTCCATTTCTTCATTATCTTGAAGTTGTTCATCAATAGACAATACATTCGAAAAAAAATGTTCCTGAACTGTTTGATATACTTCTTCTACAGGAATTTCTACATAATCTGCAATTTCGTCAGCTGTTACATGTCTCATTAATCTTTGTTCTAATTCTTCAATTCTTGATTCTAGTTTTTTTGCTTTCTCTCGTGATGATCTAGGAAGCCAGTCTTCCTTTCTTAAGCCATCAATAATTGCTCCTCTTACTCTGAACGAAGCATAAGTATCAAACTTCAAGTCTCTTGAATAATCAAACTTATTGAGTGCATCAAATAATCCCATCATTCCAAGACTCTTTAACTCATCTCTTGATATATTTTTAGGGATGCTTGCACCAATACGTTGTACATGATAGGTAACGAGAGGTGTATATTGACGGATTAAAGAATCTCCTGCCTCAGGATCTTTGTTTTCAATCCAGTTTTTCCATAGAAGCTGTTCTTCTGTCGAATTATGTTTTACCACAAATATCCCCCTTTCCCAATATATCAAATTAATACTCTAATTATATCAAATTAACAAACAAAAGGAGAGTCGAAATATATTCGAACTCTCCTCATTCGTTTTCATTCAACATAGATTTCACAATTTTTGCATATTCTTCAGAAGAAAGATTTGTTTCAGATTCTTCCTCATCCTTTAATATGAATGCAAGATCCTCTGTCTCATAATGATTTTCCATTACAAAGGATATAATAGCTCGTGCTATGAATGTAATCAAAAATATTAAAATTGCAATTACACTTGCATTAAATAATATATTTTTTGCATCAAGAAATGGATAAGTTGAAAAAAAATAAATACTAAAAGCTAAAAGAGCCGCCCAAAAGTTTGAAAGAATCGTTCCAGCCATTATATTTCTCTCACTCCTTGGTTCACTGTTCGTATATGTAGCATGCTAGTGGTCGGATCAAATTCAATTGTTCTGCCACTATTCCCACCCGTATCTTCGGAAACAATCGGGATTGTATATTTTTTTAATTGCTCTTTGACTGCTTCTACATTTCTTGGGCCAATTCGCATTGTATCCCTGCTTGATGAAAATTGAAACATTTGTGCCCCTCCAGCTATTTTTGCTCGTAACTTAAACGGCTGCGCACCTTCTAATTTGAGTTGTTCAATCATTGCTGGAATTCCTGTATCTGCAAACTTAGCTATATTTATATTCTCTAATCTTCCTAAACTAGAATCAGGTAACATTACATGGATTAATCCAGCTATTTTTAATCTTTCATCATAAAGTACAACACCAACACATGAACCTAGACCCGACGTGCGAATTGTATCGGGAGGTCTTGCAACATTCATATCCGCAATACCCACTTTAACTACTTGTCCTTGTGCAATCATATTAGTTTACTCCTAATGCATTAAAAATAGCTTCGAATGATTCAGGATCTGGTAATAAGAAAAAGTGTCCTCTTACGCTTTCTTCATTCGGTACATCTTCTTCGTTTATAGCTGTATCGATTACAATAACATAATCGCTTATGTGAGAAACCTCCACTAATCCAAAACTGATAATCGCTCCTACCATATCTACACTTAGTGCAGGTACGGTAGGATAAATATTAAGTTGAGTGAAATCTGAAAGAGCGGATAAGTAAGAACCGGAAAGAATATTTCCTAGTTCTTGCATAGCCGATACACCAATCTCAGAAACGACTCCCGTTTGAAAATCAAAATGATCGTCTTGAACCAATCTTCTTATAAAACGATTAGCTTGTTCTACAGGCAAAACAAAAAACATACTTCCCGTTACATCTCCTTCAATGCGAAGGTATATTCCTGCAACAACACTATCAGGACCTCCTGCTAGGTCCATCATTTCATCAAAAGAAACCATTTCTACTTTAGGGACTTTCATGTCTATTTTTTTATTTAGTAAAGTAGAAAGTGATGTAGCAGCATGAGCAGCACCAATGTTCCCTATCTCTTTTAAAACATCTAAATGCATCGAGGTGATACTTTTTTCATACATAACTTATACACCAGATTTTACGGGATTTAACACTAGATTTAAATGAAGGAGTATTAACAAACGACGATCTAATTTTGCTACACCGGCGATAAAGTCTTGTTCTAATCCTCCAACTACTTCTGGTTGTGGTTCAATAGCATCCGTTGGAATATCTAATACATCGTTAGCAGAATCAACAATAACTCCAACATTCATATTTTCTAACGTGATAATAATAATTCGCGAAGACTCATTTAATTCACTTTCACCAAGCCCAAAACGATTTTTTAAATCTATAATAGGTGTTACTACACCTCTTAAGTTAATCACTCCTTTAACATAAGAGGGTGTTTTTGGAACACGTGTAATATGAATTAATTTTTCTATACCCTGCACTTGACTCACAGGAATTACATATTCTTTCTCTGCTAATTGAAAAACTACTACTTTTACACTTTTAAGTTCTACGGCTTCTGTCATATAGTTTACGCATCCTTCCAAGAGTATTTCCCTTATATTATCAATGCATTGCAGTCAACAATTAGAGCTACTTGACCATTTCCTAAAATAGTTGCTCCTGAAATTGCAAACACACTTGATAAGTATTCTCCAAGTGATTTTAATACAATTTCTTGTTGTCCAATAAACGAGTCAACTACTAATCCAGCTAGTTTATCACCTTTACGTACAAGAACAACTGAGTGGAACTCTTCCTCATTACTTTCTCTTGGTACATCGAATACATCTTCTAAAAATACTAATGGAACTACTTTTCCGCGGAAATCTATAACTTTTTGATTGTGTGCATTTAAAATATCAGATGATCTAATAATGGCTGTCTCAATAATAGAAGATAGCGGAATTGCATAGATCTCTTCACTAAGCTCTACTAACATGACAGAAATAATTGATAAAGTTAAAGGTAATTGAATTGAAAACAACGAACCTTTTCCTTCTGTTGAAGATATATCAATTGTTCCTCCAAGTGATTCAATCGTTGTTTTCACAACATCTAAACCAACTCCACGACCAGAAACATCTGAAATTACATCAGCAGTAGAAAAACCGGAAGATAAAATAAATTCTGCTACTTGCTTGTCGGTCAATGTTGAAGCTACTTCTTCAGTAACAAGTCCTTTTGAAATAGCCTTTTTAAGAACTTTTTGACGGTTTACGCCAGCTCCATCGTCTTCAATTTCGATAAAGACATGATTTCCGCTATGGTAAGCTCTAAGCACAACAGTACCTTCTTCGGGTTTACCGTTTGCTTTTCGAATTTCAGGGCTTTCCACACCATGATCTAATGAGTTTCGAATTAGGTGGACAAGTGGATCCCCTATTTCATCTATTACTGTTCGATCAAGTTCAGTATCGGCACCAATTACTTCAAGATTAATTTTTTTATTTAAATCTCTAGCTAGTTGACGCACCATTCGTGGAAAACGATTAAATACTGTTTCGACAGGTACCATTCGCATGTTTAATATAATATTCTGAAGGTCGCCAGTAATTCTTGACATCCGTTCAACAGTCTCATCTAACTCACTATTATGAAGTTCTTCTGAAATAGATTGAAGACGTCCTCGATCTATGACTAACTCTTCAAATAAATTCATCAATATATCTAATCGCTCAATATTGACACGAATCGTCTTGTTTCCTGCAGTTTGATTGGCTTTAGTTGACCCTGACTTTTCTGCAGGTGTAGATTTAGATTCTTCACTTTTATCTGTTTCTTCTTTTTGTATTGCCAATTCTTGAGATTCAACTTTGTTTAGAGCATCATTTTGACGGTTTTTCAACTGATCTATTGTCACAGAATTAACTTTAACTTCTGTAACTTCTGAAACTTTTAGAAGTTTCTTTTGTACATCATCTTTCGGTTCTGATGTTACTAAAGCAATATAGAATGTATTATCAAACTGTTCATCCTCAAGCTTTTCAACAGAAGGTGAAGACTTAATAACTTCTCCCATTTTTTCCAGTAATTCAAATACCATGTATACACGGGCAGCCTTTAAAAGACAATCTTCTCGAAGTTGTACAGATATCTCATATGTTTGATAATCTTGTTCAAATGATTGCTGAATTACTGTAAGGTCGTAATCATCATATGAAAGCCAGTTTTCTTGCGTAACTTCAGTTTCTACTATTGTTTCAACTGTAGTTGCTGCAACTGGAACTACCTCACCAGTTTCAATCACATGTAATTTTTGTACTGTATCTGTTACGTCTAACTTTCCTTTTCCACCTGCCGCTATATCTAATACCATTTCTTCTAATTGATCAACCGCAATAAAAACTACATCTAATAATTCGGCAGTCACATGTAATTTATTATTTCGAATTAAGTCTAAAACGTTTTCCATTTTATGTGTTAAATTAGCTATATCTTCATAACCCATAGTAGCCGACATACCTTTTAATGTATGAGCAGAACGAAAAACCTCATTTACAATTGCAATGTCTGATGGATTTTTCTCTAGTTCCAATAAATGTTCATTGCAAGCTTGCAAATGTTCTTTACTTTCTTCTATAAACATTTCTAAATATTGATTTGTATCCATGAATAAACACCCCTTTAAGGCAAGTATTGTAAAATTGCTTGTGTGATATTTTCTAAATCTACTACTTCGTTCACTAAGTTAGTTTCTATAGCAGCTTTTGGCATACCATATACAATGCAAGTATTAGCGGATTCCGCAATAGCCACAACATTTCCGCTTTCTCCTAACTTTCGGAGTCCAGATGAACCATCTGAGCCCATTCCTGTCATAATGACTGCTATTTTATCAAAATCGTTATACCTACTATTATCTTCAAATAACACATCCACAGATGGTCTATGTCCCGCTCTCGGAGGTTCTATATTATCTAAAACAATGGTATAGTCATTTCCCATTTTATTTAGGCGCAAATGATAACCACCTGGAGCAATATAAGCATAACCATTTCTTAAAATATCTCCATTTTCGGCTTCTTTCACTTCTATTTCAGATAACTGATTCAGCCTTACAGCTAGCGATTTTGTAAAGCCAGCAGGCATATGTTGCACGATTAGTACTGGAGCTTGAATATTCTTAGGAAGCTTTGTAATAACTTCTTGAAGTGCTCGAGGACCACCAGTTGAAGTACCAATTAGCACCATTTTCTTTTTTTGCTTATTCCAATTCTGCCGTTTGGATGTTATTGGAATACTAGGTTTTGTAGCTTTAGAAACTTCAGAAAAAATAAAAGATTTCTCGGTTACAAGCTGTGGCCTTTTCATTTTTGTAATCGATACATTCGCTGCGTTTTCAACTTTTACTACTAATTCTTCTTTTATTTTATGTAAATCTAAAGAGATTGTACCGCTTGGCTTTGCAACAAAGTCTACAGCCCCATATTCCATCGCGAGGAGAGTACTTTCAGTCCCTTTTTGAGTTGTACTTGAGAGCATAACAATTGCAACTGGTGTTTTTGCCATGATTTCTTTTAAAGCATCTAAACCGTTCATTACAGGCATTTCAACATCCATCGTCACTACATCTGGTTGAAGAGACTTTATTTTTTGAATAGCATCTTTTCCATTTCGAGCAATTCCTACAACTTCAATAAGTTTACTATCGGCAAAAAAATCCGTAATTAGTTTTCGCATAAAAGCAGAATCATCTACTATGAGAAGTTTCTTTTTTTGTATCTGCTCCACTAGTTCACGACCTCCCCGCAAAGAGATTTTTTAATCGAGATATAAATTTACTTTGTCTAGGTATATCTTCTTTTTCAAAGTCTAAATCCGAAAATTTACTGGCAATCTCTTTTAACTTTTTCGTTATTTCTGCATTGGGGTATGATAATGAAAATGGAATTTGTTCTCTCACCGCTTTTCGAACTGCTGGATCCTCTGGCAGTGAGCCAAGTACAACAATTTCTTTAGATAAAAATTTGGACATCGCTAATTTTAATCTAGATGTTGTTTCTATCCCTTCCTCCTCGGTAAAAGCTCTATTACACAAAAGAAAGAAGTTCTTATCCGGATCTTTATAAAAAATATACTTCATCATGGAATAGGCATCCGTAATTGAGGTTGGCTCTGCAGTTGTGATGACGATAATATCATCGACTGAAACTAATAGATCCAATGTTTGACTGGTTGCACCAGCTCCCATATCAAATACGATATAATCATAATTTTTTTGCATATACTCAAATGCTTCTACCAATCTTCCAAACATTTCTTCGTTCCATTCCATTACACCTGATAAGCCCGATCCGCCAGAGATATAATGAAGATTATTTGGTCCATCAAACAACACTTCTTCTATCGAAGCATCTCCTACTAAATAATCTTTCAAATTAAAGGGAACAGTTTTTCCAATTAAAATATGAATGTTCCCCATACCAATATCCATATCAATTAGAACAACTTTTTTACCTAATGAACTCAACATAGTAGTGAAGTTCATGGAAAAATTACTTTTCCCCACGCCTCCTTTACCGCTGACAACCGCAATAGACCGACCTAGTTTGTTCTGACTCCTAAGCATCCGCATTCTTAACTCTTCTGCTTGATCACTCATAACGAATCCCCTTTAATAACATATTGAGTAATTCATTTTGATTAGCCTCGACTATATCTTCCGGGACTTCTTGACCATCCGTATAGTAAGCAAGTCCCTTCTTATATTTAACCATTAAATTGATAATTGAGCCAATAGAATTTGTTTCATCTAGTTTTGTAAAAATATATTTCTCAATAGGGAATTCTGTAAACTGTTCGATAATCACTTCCATGTCTTTTTGCTTAGAAGTAGTAGATAGAACAAGAAAAGTTTCGGTGTTCTCTTTTAGATCAATTAACTTTTGTAAGTCTTCAACAAACTTCTGCTCTTTATAATTTCTACCTGCAGTATCAATAAACACAATATCCAATGATTCGAAGTTTTTCATTGCTTCTTGTAAATCTTTTTCATTGTAAACAATTTCGATTGGTGCTTGAAGCAACCCTGCATATGTCTTTAATTGCTCAATTGCAGCAATTCTATATGTATCCGTTGTAATAAATCCTACCTTTTTCTTCTTTTCTAAAACTGCCCTAGCAGCCATTTTTGCAATTGTAGTCGTCTTTCCTACGCCCGTAGGACCTAGTACGTTAATATATTTCTTCGTATAGGAGAGTCCTCCAAAAGGAATTTGTTCTAAGGATGACGATAGGCATTCTTTTGTTATTGTAATTTGTTTTTCCAAATCAATAGTATAATCATTTTTTTTCATATGCATAAAAAGCTCATCACCGACTGTTGTGATAAGCTCTTCTGCTAACTCTTGTTCCTTCAAATAGTGAATAAGAGCTCCTAGTTCATCTGGATAATTAACATCCATTTGTGGACGTTGAATCGATTTCACCATATGTTTTAAGTCTTCTAATTCTTTTTTTATTTCGTCCGTTGCCTTATTTGAATGAACCATTTGGACTGTCGCTTTTTCGACAGGAGCGGTTGGAGGATCAAACGTATCAATACCTGCTAGCACTTCGATAGTTTTCTTTTTGAACAATCCTAAAAAACCTTTCGAATAAGCAACTTTTGAATTCAAAATAACTGCTTCTTCCCCTAATTCTTTTCGTATTAGTTTCATAGCTTCAGGCATTGTACTTGCCGTATATTTTTTCATTTTCACTCTACATTCACCACCCCAACGCTTTGTACCTCAATGGAAGATTCTAATTCATTATAAGAAAGAATCGGAACTTGAGGGAAATATCGTTCTGTCATTTGACGTAAATACATTCTTACAGCAGGTGAGCATAAAATAATTGGTGATTGTTCCATTAAAGATGCTCGTTCTATTTCTCTTGCCATCGATTCTAATATTGCTTGCGAATCATTTGGATCAATAGATAAATAGTTTCCATGTTCTGTTTGCTGTATACTATCGGCTATCAATTTTTCAACTCTGCCAGAAACGGTTAAGACTTTTAATACATGGTTATTTCCTGCATATTGTGTCGTAATTTGTTTCGCTAATGATTGTCTCGTATACTCAGTTAATATATCGACATCTGAAGTCATTTTTGAATAATCTGCAAGTGTTTCAAAAATAATTGGCAGATTTCTAATAGATACATGTTCCTTTAGTAAATTGCCTAAAACTTTTTGTATTTCCCCAACTGTAAGAGGTGTTGGAGTTAATTCATCTACAAGTATAGGATAAGTTTCTCTAATATGATCGATAAGCTGTTTCGTTTCCTGTCGACCCAATAAATCATGAGCATTATTTCGGATGATTTCAGTCATATGTGTGGAAACAACACTTGGTGGATCAACAACAGTATAGCCAAGAATCTCAGCTTCTTCTTTCACTGTTTCAGTAATCCATTTTGCTGGTAATCCAAAAGAAGGTTCTATCGTATCTATTCCTTCAATGGAATCATCATCTCCAGGACTCATCGCTAAATAGTGATCAAGTAATAATTCGCCTCTTGCCATCTCATTTCCTTTAATTTTAATACGGTATTCATTTGGTTGTAATTGTATATTATCGCGAATACGTACAACAGGAATGACAATACCTAACTCCAATGCAAGCTGTCTTCGTATCATAACAACTCGGTCAAGTAAATCTCCACCTTGTGCAGTATCTACTAAAGGAATAAGACCATATCCAAATTCAAACTCAATTGGATCTACATTGAGGAGATTAATAACATTTTCTGGACTTTTCATGTTGTCCGTTGTAACCTCTTCTTCGAATTCTTCTATTTCAGTTGGATCCTCTTTACTTGATTTATTCATGAAATATGCCCCTGCAGCTAATGCGATTGCAATTGGGAAAGTAATAAATACGCCAACTGGTGTAACTATTCCAAGTAAGGCAATAGTTCCTGCTGCAACGTAAAGTAATTTTGGTTGTGAGAACAATTGACTAGTAATATCACTACCGAGATTTCCATTAGATGCGGCTCTCGTTACGACAATCCCTGTAGCTGTTGAAATTAATAGGGCTGGAATTTGAGAAACGAGTCCGTCTCCTACAGTTAGTGTAGAAAAGCGTACTGCTGCTTCAGCAAAAGGAAGTCCTAATTGAACTACTCCAATGATAATACCAACTACAAGATTGATAAGTACGATAATAATACCAGCAATGGCATCCCCTTTTACGAACTTTGTCGCACCATCCATTGCACCATAAAAATCTGCTTCGCCACTTACTTTTTCACGTCTTTCTCTTGCTTCCTTTTCAGAGATCATCCCTGCATTTAAATCAGCATCAATACTCATTTGTTTCCCTGGCATAGCATCTAAAGTAAACCGAGCAGCAACTTCGGATACTCGTTCAGCTCCTTTAGTAATTACTATAAACTGAATAATTACTAATATAGCAAATACAACTAAACCTACTAATATATTTCCACCTGTTACAAATGTACCGAAAGTTTCTACAACTTTACCTGCATCACCTGTCGATAATATTGCTCTCGTAGTGGATACGTTCAGACCCAGTCGAAACAATGTAACTATTAGTAATAAAGGAGGGAAAACAGAAAATTGAAGGGCCTCTTGCATATTCATAGCGGTCATCAATATTAACAAAGCAATCGTAATATTAATGATAATTAGAAAGCTTATTAACCAATGAGGAAGAGGTATTACTAGCATTGCCACAACAGATATTACAGCTGCTAATACGGTTATATCGCGGACTTGCATGTACTTCCACCTCAATCTTTACCTTTAAATTTTTTGTTTAATTCGATATACATAAGCAAGTACTTCTGCAACAGCTTTGAAAAATTCATCTGGAATTCGTTGACCAATCTCTACTTGGTCATACATAGCCCTCGCAAGCGGACGATTTTCAACCATAATTACATCATTTTCTTTAGCAATAAGTTTGATCTTCTGTGCCACAAAATCTGCACCTTTTGCCACTACTGTAGGAGCATCCATAGATTCATCGTCGTATTTTAGAGCAATTGCAAAATGCGTTGGGTTTGTAATTACCACGTCTGCTGTAGGAATTTCTTGCATCATTCTACGCATAGCCATTTCTCTTTGACGCTGTCTTATACGAGATTTGATTATAGGATCTCCATCAGAGTTTTTATGTTCATCTTTAATGTCTTGTTTCGACATTTTTAGATTCTTTTCATAGTCAAAACGCTGATAAAAAAAATCCAATACAGATATGAATAATAATACACAAGATGCGGCTATACCCATCATGCCTGTCAACCAACCAACTGTAGAGAGTGTGTCCCAAGCAGTCTTAAATGATAAAGATAATACCTTCTCTAAATTCATCCAAAGAATAAGGGTAGTAACCGAACCGATAAAAGATATTTTTAGTATAGATTTTAATAATTCAATAACTGCTTTTAGAGAAAATATTCTTTTGAGTCCTTTTATAGGATCAATTTTTTTTAAGTCAAATTTCAAAGGTTCAGTCGTAAACAACAGTCCGAATTGAAAAAAGTTAGCTGCTATGGCAGCAACTACTGCTACTCCCATAATCGGCAGCAATATTTTTGCCATTTCCATAAGTAAACTTTTATATATTTCTAATACAGTCTCAATCGTGAGTGTTTTGATTAACATATATTTTGTAAATGTAACACTAAAAAAAGAAAACAATTCTGTTCGTAAAAAACTAGCACTAAAAAACAGAAAAAGAAAAACGGAAAGTAACACTACTGCACTTGTAACGTCTGCACTTTTTAATACTTGTCCTTTTTTTCGGGAATCCTGTCGTTTTTTAGGCGTTGCTTTTTCTGTTTTTTCTCCAGCAAAAAACTGTAAGTCTAATCGGAGTTTCAACATACTAGCCACCACCTAAAATAATCATTAAATCTCGCATACTTACTACCATAATTTGAAACAATTTCTGAACAACTGCCATCAAAACTCCCATCATGACAAAAAGCACTAAAAAACTAACACCTATCTTTATTGGAAAGCCAACAACAAAAATATTAAGTTGTGGTACTGTTCTAGCAGTAATCCCTAAAGCGATATCAACTAAAAAGAGAGTAGCAACTATAGGAATCGACATTTGAAATGCCACTGCAAAAACACCAGCAAATGTTTTCATAATAAACTCAATGTAATTCTCTTGCCCCAAATGTGGCCAAGATAGCTCCAATGGAATAAAATGATAACTGTAAAAAATTCCATCTAATAATAAGTGATGCCCATTCAATGCCAATAACAATAAAAGAGCTAATGTATTCAAAAACTGCCCAACTAATGGACTTTGAGCACCGGTTTGAGGATCAATCACATTAGCAATTGCAAACCCCATCTGAAAATCAATAAATCCACCAGCGATCTGAATAGCTGACATGATAATATAAGCTAACAGACCTATGAATAAACCAACCATGACTTCCTTTATTATTAATAATATGTAATCTCCATTTACCTCAAATGGCGCAACATCCATCGTATAATACATCATCCACGAAATAACGACCGCGAATGCAATACGGTGTGTTGCAGGTATTGTTCGATGTGAAAAAAGAGGCAACGTCACGAAAAAAGCAGAAACACGAGCTATAACAAGCAATAAAACAGTTAGTTTAGGTAAAATTTCATTCATAGCATCAACCAATATATCGTATTAAATTTTCAAAGATATCCGATGCATACGATGTTACATGCGATAGCATCCATGGTCCAAAAAAAACAATAGCTACTAAAACCGCAATAATTTTAGGAACGAATGCAAGCGTTTGTTCTTGAATTTGCGTTGTTGCTTGAAAGATACTTACAGCAAGACCGGTTATCAATGCGATTAAAAGAAGAGGACCTGAAGTAAGAAGTATGACCCAAATAGCTTGTTCTGCAATCGAAATTACCATTTCATTACTCATTACTATCAGCTCCTAAAAACTTTGTAATATCGATTTCATTACTAAATACCAGCCATCTACTAACACAAATAATAATATTTTAAAAGGTAAAGAAATCATTACTGGTGGTAGCATCATCATACCCATAGACATTAAAATACTTGCAACAATCATATCAATTACTAAAAATGGAATAAATATCATAAATCCAATTTGAAATGCTGTTTTAATTTCGCTTAAGGCAAACGCAGGAACCATTACAGTTAATGGTATATCATCAATTGATTCTGGTCGCTCCGCCTCTGTATAACGTAAAAATAATTCCAAATCTTTTTGCCTTGTTTGCTTGCTCATAAATTCCTTAAACGGGCCACTAGCATTTTCATATGCTTCTTCTAATGTAATTTTCTCATCAAAGAGAGGAGTAAGTGCTTTTTCATTCACTTCTTGAAATGTAGGTGCCATTACGAAAAAAGTTAAAAATAAAGATAAACCTACTATCACTTGATTCGGCGGCATTTGCTGTGTAGCAAGTGCTGTTCGAACAAAAGAAAGAATAATAACAATTCTAGCAAAAGAAGTCATTAATATTAAAATACTAGGAGCCAAAGATAAAACCGTAAGCAATAGCATTAATTTGATAGAAGTGGAAACATTGGACGGATCGCTGTCCGAAAAAAACTGGACGAAATCATTCATTTTCTTCGCGCTCCTTTGTCTTCCAATCCTTTAATACATCACTACGGTCTTTTTGGATTTCTTGTAATCTCTTTTGGAACGTTTCGTTAAATGTAGGATCTTTATTTTCATTACTATTTTTCTTCAAAGTGAGATTACCTTTGAATTGACTAAAAAGTTCTGATATATAAGGTACAGTCTTTCCAATGTCTTGCTTATCTTCGTAAATCTTCGTTAGTTTAGCTATTTCCTCGGGATCTGTAATTTCTTTTATTAAAGTAATATCTTCTCCTATGCCTACCAGCAATAAGGCGTTACCTGCTTGTAAAAGTTGTACAGATTTACCTTGCCCAAGTCCAACTCCACCTAAATTTTGAATAAGTTGATTTTGTTGAAAAGATTTATTTCTACTATTCACAAATCGCAATAGACCATATAACAGTAAGATGACAAATAATAGCGCAAAAATCATCTTTACATAATCCCAAACAGTAATAGATATTCCACTAGAAGGTATATCTCCACTTTTACTAGTATCTGGATCTACTACTGTTGTAGGGTCTTTGACTGTACCGTTGTTTTTCTTTTCAAACGTATCATAAATTGTATCGTTCGAATCAGTTTCCGCTTGAACCTCTAATTGGTATGGTATTAGTAACAATATACAAATGATGCAATAAACGAGGGTAAACTTCCTCATCATTTCATTACCCTATTGCTTTTGAAATTGCTTCAATTACTCGATCAGCTTGGAATGGTTTGACGATAAAGTCTTTTGCTCCTGCTTGAATTGCATCAATTACCATTGCTTGTTGGCCCATTGCAGAACACATAATAATAGTAGCACTTGGATCTTTTGCTTTAATTGCTTTTAGAGCAGCGATTCCGTCCATCTCAGGCATCGTAATATCCATTGTGACTAAGTCCGGCTTTAATTCAGCGTATTTTTCAACTGCTTGAGCGCCATCTCCTGCTTCTCCTACTACCTCAAAACCATTTTTTGATAAAATATCTTTAATCATCATTCGCATGAATGCTGCATCATCTACTATTAAAATTCTTTTCGACATATTATGACTCCTCCATTGCTTATCTTAAATTGTGAATTCGTTCTGCTTGACTTAAAATATCTGTAATTCGAACTCCAAAATTCTCATCAATTACAACAACTTCACCCTTAGCGATATGTCTGTTGTTCACAAGAATATCAACTGGCTCACCTGCTAATTTATCTAGCTCAATTATGGATCCGCTAGTAAGTTCTAGAATATCTTTTACAGTTCTTTTAGTACGACCTAATTCTACTGTTACTTGAAGTGGTATATCAAGTAGTAAATTTAAATTTCTTGATTCATTTTGTGATAGATTAGGTGCTTCAAAACTAGCAAATTGTGCATGTTGAACCTCCACTTGTGGTGCTTGTGGACGTGGTTGAGTAAATTGCATTTGCATTTGTGTTTGAGGCGGAGCATCATTTTTCTGCTGTTGCTGAGCAACTGGAATTTGGTTAACTTCTACTCTTTCTTCCATGATTGTCGCAGCTATTTGCTCTTCTTCATCCTCTCCCATTAATGATTTAACTAATTTCAATCCGAACTCTAGCGGTAATAATTGCATGATATTCGAATCAATTAATTCACCAACTTTTAGACGGAAGGATATTTTTATCAATAAATCATCATTTGGAATGGCATTTGTTCCTTCATCTATTTCTAAATTCATCAAATCTATAGAAGGAGGTGAAATATCTACTTTTTTATTGAATACTGTTGACATGGAAGTAGCTGCTGACCCCATCATTTGATTCATTGCTTCTTGCACAGCACTTAATTGGATTTCACTAAGTTCTGGTTTAGGGTCTGTTCCGTCTCCACCAAGCATTAAATCTGCAATAATCGCTGCATCTGACTGCTTAATGACAAGTAAATTCATCCCAATAAGTCCAGCAGTGTATTGTACTTGTACTGCTACATAGGGCTGTGGGAACTCTTCTTTTAATCTAGCTCGATTAATCATATCAATATTTGGCGTTGTTATATCTACTTTCTGACCTAAAAGAGATGATAAGGCTGTTGCAGAACTACCAAATGATATATTTCCAATTTCTCCAAGCGTATCTTGTGCAAAGGAATCTAAATAATCCTCAACATTAATCTCTTCATCATTAGTATTTTTATCTTCTTCTATTGTAGTTCCTCTAAGGAGGGCCTCAATTTCTTCTTGGGAGAGCATATCATCACTCATCATCATCCTCTCCTCCTTTCAAAGTTTCAATGACTTGTACAGCCATCCTTTTTTTAAGTTTACCAGGTTGTGCTTTAAATTTAGGAATTTCCCCAACTTGAATAATTAGAGGATCCTCAATTTTAGCATTCAATTGAATGACATCACCCAGCTGCAAAAACAATAAATCTTCAATGGATATATCCGTTCTACCTAGTTCAGCAACTATAGGAATTTCAGCAGATTTAACTCGTTTCTCTAACACTCTTAATTGTTCTGGAGATACTTCTTTCTTATTTGTTTGCATCCAATAACGAACAGATAAGTTAGGTACAATTGGCTCTAATACTACATGTGGTATACAAATATTTATCATTCCACTTGTTTCTCCGATAATCGTATTAAATGAAATAACTACAACAGTTTCGTTTGGAGATATCATTTGTAAAAATTGTGGATTAACTTCGAGCTCGGTCAATATTGGATCAATATCAGCTATGTTTGCCCAAGCTTCCCTTAGATTATCAAATGAGCGTTCAAACAAGTTGGTCATAATTTTCGTTTCAATTTCAGTTAAACTATCTGTCTTCGTATATGAATCCCCTTTTCCGCCCATTAATAAATCATACATCGTATAGGCAATATTCGGGTTAATCTCCATTAATATATTTCCCTCAAGTGGCGGTACTTCAAAGACATTAATAAGAGTCATATGAGGTACTGAGCGAATAAATTCTTCAAATGGTATTTGATCAACAGATACTACTGATATTTGTACATATGTCCTTAATTGGGCAGAAAAAAATGTAGTTAATAATCGAGCAAAATTTTCATGAATTCGAGTCAAACTTCGAATCTGATCTTTGGAGAAACGAAGCGCACGTTTAAAGTCATACACTCTAACTTTTCGAGATTCTTGCTCGTTTTTCATCTCATCTGCGGTCATTTCCCCAGTTGAAAGTGCGCTTAACAACGCATCAATTTCTGATTGAGATAATATATCTCCTGCCAATCTGCCCACCTCCATTCAAAAAAATGATCTTACTGAATAATATAAGAAGTTATATAAACTTGTTGAACTTCTCCAGTATCCATTAACTCGTTTATTTTAGCTTTTATTGATGATTGAAATGCAGTTTTTCCTTGTTTTCCATCTAGATCTTGTGGAGTCATCTCGGAAAGTTCCGTGATAATAATATTTTTAATTTGGAAATCACGTTTTGTTAATTCTTCTGCAGCTTTTGGACTGTCAGCTTGAACTTTTAATGATAATCGAATGAATTTATTCCCTGCTAGATTTGTTGTAATTTCAGGTATATCAATAGAAGATTCAACAATTTGATCAATTGTAGGTGCTGCATCTTTATCCGTTTTATTTAACTGGGTAATAATTAATAATGCAACGACACCTAGTAATGTAATGCAAACTAAAATAATTAGCATAATGGTTAGAAGTTTATTTTTACTCTTCATGTTCTTCACCTCTTATATGGGGGTTCGATAAAATATGTATTTCTTTATAAAACTGAGCGATTTGTTCGGCTACCTCTTCTCGTGATTCTAACGCAACATACTTATGACCATTCGTGAGCGTTATCGTAGTATCCGGAAAAGATTCAACCGTTTCTATGTATAATGCATTCAACGAAAATTCTTTGCCATTTAAACGTGTTAATTTAATCATAATCATAAGGGCCGGGCCATTAAGGAACGGCCCAACCCTCCCTTACAAAAAACATTTTTAATTGATTGGCATTGCTATCGTTCATCCTTGATTTCCGTTACAGGCGGACGCTTTCCGCGGGCATGGCTTCAGCTCATGCTATTCCCGTTGGAGTCGCCGGCCTTTCACTACAATCAATTAAAAGGATAAAAAACAGCAATTAAATAGTATATAGCCAATTGTTAATAGATTAACGTTTTAAGTTTACAAGCTCTTCTAAAATTTGGTCAGATGTTGTAATAATTCGAGTGTTCGCTTGAAATCCGCGTTGTGCAACAATCATGTCTGTGAATTCTTCTGAAAGGTCAACGTTCGACATTTCAAGGAAACCTGAATTTACCGTTCCCATACCTTGTTCAGTACCAACTGAATAGAATGGTTTTCCAGAGTTCGGAGACTCTTGAAAATAGTTTGAACCAGATTTCTGAAGTCCACCGGCATTTGGAAACTTTGCCAATACTAATTGACCTGCATATCGTAACTCACCAGTAGAATCAACAAAAGTCACGGTACCATTTTGAGAAATTGACATACTTTGTGCATTTGTTGGAATTCTAATAGGAGTATTAGCTACATTTCCTGTCGCTGTTGGTAAAACACCATCTGGAGTGGTTGTTAATGAATCAACATCTGATGCTAATTCAAAATCTGTATCCGCACTCGTTAGATTAATCGAATTAGAATCAGCAAAACCATATACATATTTTCCGTCAGAATTAACCAAAAAACCATTTGAATCCATATAAAAATTTCCTGCACGAGTATAGGATGGATTAGTAAAAGAAGTTGGTGGATTTGCATCTCCATCGGCAACAATAAAGAATCCATCTCCTGAAATAGCTAGATCAAGTGTATTCCCGGTAGATTGCAATGAACCTCCGGAATGAATTGTATCAATAGCAGATAACTGAGATCCTAAGCCTATTTGCTTTGCATTAATACCTCCACGACTTTGTGAAGCACCAGAAGCACCTGACATAGTTTGTGAGATTAAATCTTTAAACACAGTACGACCTTTTTTAAATCCGTAAGTATTTACATTTGCGATGTTGTTACCTATTACGTCAAGTTTTGTTTGGAAGTTTTTTAAGCCTGAAATTCCTGAGTACATTGAGCGAATCATATTATTTTTTCTCCCTTCGATTTGCGTGCTAGCTTCAATCAGTCCGCTGCACATAGCATCCTAATAAGGTCCTGCTATATCCTGCTATAGTTTTTAGTTCAACACAATAGTGCCGTCGATATTTGTAAATAATTGATCTTTCGCTTCCTTGCGATCCATAGCAGTAATCACTGTAGCATTTTTTGCGCTAACGATTAAAGCTGCTTGATCCATCAATACTAATGAGTCATTTACACCCTTTGAGCGGGCTTCTGATACCTTTTCGCTCACCAATTGCCATTCTGCATCAGTTATATGAATATTTCTTTCAGCTAGGCGTTGATTAGCATGTTTGCTTACCTTTAGTTCCGTTTTTACAGTTGCTTCATGTAAATGCTTTAAAAACGACTGTTTAGGCGAAGCTACTTGTTTAGGTGTAAGCGGTTGACGGATACTTGGTTGCAGAGGGACTCGATTAATAGAAATGTTGTCCATTGCATATCTCCGTTCTCGTTTATTTAATTGAAATAATTTGATCTGCTGTAATGGATGCACCACCAACTAGATTAAATACAACTTTTCCATCTTTTTTTGATACAGATTCTACTTGTGCTGAAACTGCTGAATCAGATTTAGTTTCTGCATCTTCATCATCTCCGTTTTCAGTACTTGTAGGAATATAAGTTACTGTCTTCCCGATCATCATGCTTGCTTCAACTAAGCTATTAGAACTTGTACCACTGGAAATAACTTCGGAAATATTCCCCGGTGTAATTACTTTTCCATCCGCTAAAGTAAATTTAACATTTCCATTTTCAAACTTAATAGAAGTAATAGTCCCAGTACCTTCAATGATTATTGGATTTTTTTTCTCATCTAACTTATCCGTCAATTCGTGCCACTTCACTTGCTTTCCAACAAAATTACTATATTCAATCATTTGAGTTTGCTCTTGAGCTTGTGCATATTTTTCAAATGCCATTGTTAAGTTTGTCATTTGCTCCAATGAAGAAAACTGCGCCATTTGTGCAATGAACTGTGAGTCATCCATTGGTTTTGTCGGATCTTGGTTTTGTAATTGAGTCATTAAAATTTTCAAGAAAGCATCTTTGCCTAAAGTACTATTTCCTGTGGTTACAGTTTTAGGAGCTTTATTAGACAAGTACATATTACTAGTAATTGCATTCATGTCAGCCATTTACTAAACCTCCATTTCTTTTAAAAAGTCTCCGAAAGTAGAAGTCTCTTCTGTATCGTCATTACTATTTTCCTGATTCTCTTGTTGTTGTTGTCTAAATGAATCTTGGAAATTTTGGTTTCGTTCTTGTCTTACTGAATCCTGTAACGCTTGTGTAATTTCAAGTTTATCTACTTGAATGTTTTGGTTTACTAACCCTTGTCTTAACTGATTCGAATGCGAATCTAACATATCTTTTCCAAGTGCTGTTGACGCCAGCATTTTAGTTGTAAGCATTCCATCTTTTTGTATTAACTCGATTCGAATCGTTCCAAGCTGTTCAGGATAAAGCTTAATAACTAATCTGTTCGCCCCACCTGCTTGACCAAACTGTACACGATTCATTACTTTTTGTAACTCTTTCACAAATTCTTCGGATTGTGCAGGTTTTTCTGTAGGCAATGTAACTGTAATGGTTTCTACTTTTGTTTGTACTATATTTGATGCTTGACCCTGTACATTAGTAGTAATTTCTTTTGTCTCCATAATTGTATCGGTTTGAGAAGTTACTTGCTTTACTACTACATGTTGAACAACTGGCTTCATTGCTTGATCCAAAGTGAACATTTTTGGCTCACTTGAAACTATTTCATTACTTGCAATTAAACCTTTTTTAGAGACTGCTTCTTTTAACTCGTCTACTAAATGATTTAGATCAAATAATGTAGATTCTTGATTTAATGTCAAATCCGATTTCTTTCCAATCAATTGCACAACTTTTAGTAATTGTACTGCTTCCTTTGCTTCAACAGGAGTAGCGGTACCTAATCCATTTAAAGACTGAACTATTGCATCAGTAAGTTGGCTCGCTTGTTCACTAATCCCAGCTAATAAATCCCAAACATTTGATTCTGTAAGATCATCTTTTGTTTCCGTTTTTTCTCCTAAAAGCTTATTTAGTAAATCTTTTAGTTGTTTCGGATTCACTGTCAATTCTTTGGATCCCAATAAGGTCTCAACTTCATTCAATGAATCTGCATTCAAAAGAGAGGATAATTCTTGTGTAAGATTTTGTTGGGAATCGTTTGCAACTGGTTGCTGCGTCTGCTGATTTAATAAAATCTGTCCAAAAACATTTCCAAACTGTTGATTGTTTTGTGTAGGAATTTGCTGCTGTTCTTTTGGTTGAACGGCTATATTATTACCCATGTTTATAGTAGCTGCGATATTCAATATTTCACCTCCCTTCTAATTGGAAAATTATTACTTTGACATTAACTCTGTATATTTTGCAGCTGATTCTGGTGTCATTTTTTCAAAAATTTGTGCTACAGTATCAGGTTTTAAGCTTGATAAAATTCGTAAAGCCTCTGCATCGCTCATTTTTGTAAGAACTGGAGCTGCAGTTTTAGCAGACATTTTTTCAAAAGTAGAAACAATGGAAGAATATTCTTTCTTTGAGCTTGTTTGTTCACGCTTTAGATTCTCAATTTCATCTAGTAATCTTTGTTGTTCAATTAGTAAACTTTCATTTGATTTCGATGAATTGTCTAACTCTGTTTGTAATTTATCTATTTGTGCTTCTCTTTCTTGAATTTCAGCTTGTAGTGAGACAACTTTTTTTTCTAAACGACCTGTTTTTATATCATCTGTAACTACTTGTGGTTGTCCTGCACCAGTGAATTCTTTTGCTTTTTCAAAAACATTAATATTTGTTAGTTGCGCAACAAGTAAGAGAATAAATAAAGTAAATAAAAAGGGAATGATAAACCAATAAAAAAACATTTTCACTTTGCTTATACCTTTAGAATCATCAATTGCTTTCTCCATGCTTTTACTTGATTTGTTCCGTTTAACCATGCTTTTACTCACCTAATCTCTTTGTTTTGAAACTTTAAAGATGAAATCTCATCTAATTGTATGGTTTCAAGTCTATGTTGTTCTTGTCGAAAAAGTTCATAGTCTTTTTCTTTTATCTTTTCAAACTTACGAACCTCTAGCGACTTTTCTATAAGTCTCTCTTCAAACCAATTCATTTTGGAACGGGCCTGTACAACTTCCTTCTGTACTCTATCGATTCTTTTTTGCAATCCATCTAAATAGTTTGAAAAGTGGTGAATATGATCAATAGATAAACCTTGTGTTAAATGATTATTTTGGTCATCTAAGGTGTTTTCTTTTTTCTTTAGAAGATCATATAATTCAGTAGCTACTTGTTCAAATGCCATGACAGATTCTTTGTATGCTAACTCAGTCTCCGTTTTTTCTTGTTCACGCACTGTTAATACTTTGGCGAATTTAAATTGATATGCAACCATCGTTAAACACCACCATTAGATAAACTAACTAGTTCATTTACAGTTGAATTAAGAGATACTTTGTCTAAATATCCTTGTTTCAGGAAAGATGTTATTAAAGGCTCGTATTGTATGGCCTCATCTATTTCTTTAGAAGTTCCTCGCTTATATGCCCCAATATTAATTAAGTCTTCTGACTTGTTGTAGGTAAAATACAAGTCACGTAAACGCTCCGCTGCTTTTATATGATTTTCATCTGAAATATGATTCATTAATCGACTTATACTTTTTAATACATTAATGGCTGGATATTGACCTTTATTGGCAAGCGCTCGATCAAGGACGATATGACCGTCTAAAATACCTCGAACAGTATCGGCTATTGGTTCATTCATATCATCACCATCAACTAAAACTGTATAAAAAGCTGTAATTGACCCATGTTCATTTGTGCCAGTACGTTCTAATAATTTCGGTAATATCGAAAATACTGATGGAGTATATCCTCTAGTAGCAGGAGGTTCTCCTACTGCTAAACCTATTTCTCGCTGTGCCATAGCAACCCTTGTTACAGAGTCCATCATAAGCATGACGTTCAATCCTTTATCGCGGAAATATTCGGCAATAGCTGTAGCAGTAAAAGCTCCTTTTATTCGCATTAAAGCTGGTTGATCGGATGTAGCGGCAATCACTATAGAACGCTCTAATCCTTCTTTACCCAAATCTCTTTCGATAAATTCGCGAACTTCTCTCCCACGTTCCCCAATAAGAGCTATAACATTTAAATCTGCATTTGTATTTCTAGCTATCATACCAAGCAAAGTACTTTTTCCAACACCTGATCCCGCAAAAATCCCTACGCGTTGTCCTTTTCCAACTGTTAACATTCCATCAATAGCCTTGACCCCAACTTCAATTTGTTCATAAATTGGTGGTCTTGTTAAAGGATTAGGAGGATCTTTTTCAGTACCTACTGTCATTAATCCTTTAGGTAACACGGAACCATCAATAGGATTGCCCATTGAATCCAGTACTTTTCCGATTAAATCTGAACCAACTTTTACTTCAAGTGGTCTATTTGTACCTTCCACTAAACAACCTGTTGAAATTTCTCTAATATTTGTATAAGGCATTAACACAACAATTTCTTCTTTAAAACCGACTACTTCAGCAAGTATTACTGAATGCCCATTTTTCGAAGAATGAATGTGTATTTTACAAACATCTCCGATAGAACTTTCTGGTCCTTGTGATTCAATCATTAATCCAACAACTCGATTCACACGCCCATATTTTTTAAAGGTTGTAAGTGTTGGTATTTGTTGAATTAAATCGATTGCCCTCATCACATTCACTCCAGACTATCTAGAATATCAACTAACTTTAGTCGTAATTCATGTAGTTGTTCATCAATACTTACTACAATTCTTCCGTGGTTTGTTTCTATATAACAATCAGTCGCGTTCATATCTTCATCTACAAAAATCATAAATGGAACATCTACCGGAAAAATGGAAGCGAGTTCTTCCCGATTACTTGATACTAATGTGAAGTAAGAAGGAGAAACATAAAGCTTTATCTCTTTCATTTCTCTAGCTTCTTTTAAACCTCTTTTAACAATCGATAAAAATAGTTCTTCGTCATCTTCCAGTTTTGTACCAATGATCCTTTCCGCTGAACGGAGGGCCAGTTCTAAAATAACTTGTTCCTGGTGTTGTAAATAGTCGGATGCATTTTTATGTGCAATTTGCATTGTTTCATTCGCCGTAGTTAATGCATTCAACATATCTGCTTGGGCTTTACTTCTTCCTTCTTCCAGGCCTTGGTTAAACCCTTCATCATATGCTGCCTGTTGAAAAGCTAATTTTTGTTCTTCCCACGTTCTTAATTGATCATCAATGTATTGCTTGTTTTGTTCTATATCATTTGCCAGTTCTGCTTTTTTCGAATTTATATGCTGTTCTGCTTCGAAAATTAATTGATCTCTTTCTTTCAGCAACAATTCCATCGAAAGCGGTCGGTCCTCATCAATCTTTTCAGTAAATTGGAGATCTTTTATTTGAATAGGTCTTGTTTTTTTACTATCTTCGTTCATATGAACGCTTCGGAAAATCTTAGACAATAATGTCATCTCCTCCACCACGAGCGATGATTATTTCTCCTGCGTCTTCCAATCTTCTAATGACCGAAACTATACGAGTCTGAGCTTCTTCAACATCTCGTAATCTTACAGGTCCCATTATTTCCATTTCTTCTTTAAATGTATCCGCCATTCTTGTTGACATATTACGGAAAATTACATCTTTCACTTCTTCACTTGACACTTTCATTGAGAGTAATAGGTCTTCATTTTCACAATCACGAATAACTCTTTGAATAGAGCGATTATCAAGTGTAACAATATCTTCAAATACAAACATTCTTTTCTTAATTTCTTCTGCAAGTTCTGGATCTTGTATTTCTAATGCATCCAAAATTGTTTTTTCAGTTGTTCGGTCAACACCATTCAACACTTCAACAACTGCATCTACCCCACCTGTCTCCGTGTAATCTTGTGTGACAGTCGAAGATAACTTACGTTCTAACACAGATTCAATTTCACTAATTACTTCTGGAGAAGTAGAATCCATTGTTGCAATACGTTTGGCAATATCCGCTTGTACCTCTTGAGGTAATGACGAGAGAATAATACCTGCTTGTTGCGCTTCTAGATAAGATAAAATAAGCGCAATTGTTTGAGGATGTTCATTTTGTATAAAATTAAATAATTGAGACGGTTCAGCTCTTCGTGCAAAGTCAAATGGTCGTACTTGGAGCGAAGATGTTAAGCGATTTATAATTGCTTGTGCATGATCTGTACCAAGTGCTTTTTCTAAAACCGTTTTGGCGTAACCTATTCCGCCTTGGGAAATATAATCTTGAGCCAAGGCAATATTATGAAACTCTTCAATTATGTCTTCTTTTATTTCAGGTTCTACTTTTTTTACACCTGAAATTTCTAATGTTAAACGCTCGATTTCTTCTTCATTTAGATGCTTATAAATAGAAGCAGACACTTCAGGTCCGAGAGAAATTAATAAGAGCGCGGCTTTTTGTTTACCACTAAGTTCTTTATCCTTTTTCACCATAGCCGTCCCCCATCAATCCTCTGCTATCCAAGTACGTAACAATTTAGCGAAATCTTCTGGCTTATCTTTCGCCATTTTTTCAAGTTGTTTACGTCTTAATGTAGCTTCTGTTTCTTTTTCATCATTAATATCATCAATTTTCAGTTCTTCTCTTTGTTCTTCTAATATCTCTAACTCTTCCTCGTTGTTTCTACGAGAACGAATAATAAAGACAACTAATAGAATAATTGCAACTAATAGAATGCCACCAATTACGTAAACCCACCATGGAATAACAGGACTAGTTGCCGTAACCATGCTCGCCTTACCGTTAAACGGTTGTACAGAGACAACAATTTTCTCTTTCAATTGTTGTTCGGATAAATTTCCTGCTTCTCCTTTATCGATCGATGTACGAATAATGGTTGCAAGAATTTGTTCAATATCGCCTTGTACACCATTAGGCATTGACGAAATATCCTTTGGATTTGGAGGTTCTACCATTACTTGGATTCCAATATCTCTAATTTTATACGGACTTTCTACGATTTCTTTTCGAATGCGATTGACGTCACTATTTAGAGTATCTTCTTTTCTTTCATAGTCACCGTTTGCATCAGAACCTGATACATAATTGGTAAAGTTATCCGTTGCATCTTGCGCTTGAGGCGTTCCACCGGCAACCGGATTAGTACCTGTAAATGTTTCAGAAATATGTTGTGCACTAATTTGAATACCAGCCATATTTTCAACATCAACTGGTTCTACTAAGTTCTCTTCTCTGTTTTCTTGTTTGAAATCGATATCAGTTGTAACAGATACAACTACTTTATCTTGTCCCATTAAAGTACTTAACATTGTTTGTACTTGTCTTTGCAAATCCCGTTCGATTGACTTTTTAATAGCCATTTGATCACCAGCGTTTGCTCCTGTTGTATGGGAGTTTGCCGTTTGAAGATCGAAGTATTCAAAATATTGATTTGTAATGACGATATCTTCAGTCGATAAGTTAGGAACTGACTTAGAAACCAGGTTATATAGCGACTGAATTTGTGCATCTGTAAATTGATATCCAGGTTCTGTATTTAATACAATTGAAGCGCTGGCTTTTCCATTGCTTTGGGATAGAAAAACGCTCTCCTCTGGCAAAGAAATCATTACTTTTGCATCTTTAACCCCTTTAATACCTTTGATCAAATTAGCAAGTTCCGTTTGAGTTGAGGCTAATTTCAACACATTAAACTCATTATCAGTCATACCGAAACCAGCATTTTTAGAAAAGAAGCTATAATCTATCATTCCTGATTGTGGATACCCATCTGCAGCAAGTTGCACTAACAACGAATCAACTTGATTGGAAGGCACTAAAATAGATGTTCCACCAGGGGCAATTTTGTTTTGAACACCTTGTGAATCTAATGTTTCTTTTATCCTTCCTACTTCAGAAGGAGCTACATCAGAATATAAAGGCACAAAATCAGTTTTTGTCGAAAAGAAAGTAATTACTGCCGCTATAAGAATAACGGCGATTGCACTTCCGACTATGGTTCCTTTTTGTGTTTTTGTCCTACTTCTCCAAAAAGTAGAAACATCAGTCGTCATTTTTTTTATACGCTCATTCATTAGTATCCTCCGGCTATGGTGAATATTTTTACTCGATATCTATATATAACCGAGGATTTATACAGGCATACGCATTATTTCTTGATATGCTTCAACCACTTTGTTTCTAATTTCTAATGTAGTATTCAATGTTATGCTTGCTTTTTGTGAAGCAATCATAATGTCATGTAACTCTACATCTTCCCCACGAATTAGCTTTTCTGTTAATACATCAGAAGCTTTTTGGTCTTGGTTGACTGATTCAATTGCACTTTTCAAAAAATCTCCAAAACTCTGTTGAGCCTCAAACGAATTTGTTTTAGGAGTAGATGTTGTTTGTGTAATTTGAGTAGGATTAAATAACGAAATAGATTCTATTGCCATAATTTACTTGACCCTCTTTCATTTCTATTTACCAATCTCTAGAGCCTTTGTTAGCATAGCCTTATTGGCATTAAATACGGTTACATTCGCTTCATATGACCGAGTTGCAGAGATTAAATCTACCATTTCTCTTAACGGATCTACATTTGGCATTTCTACATAGCCCTCTGCGTTCGCATCAATATGTGTTGGATCATAAACTAACTTAAATGGAGTTTCCATATCTTCTTTAATATTCGAAACTTTTACACCATTGCCAACTGCTTCTTTATTCTGTTTACCCATTGCTACATTTAAAAAACTAGAGAATTGTCCTTCAAGAGGTTGTAACGTAACAGTTTTTCTTCTATACGCTTGCCACTCACCATTCACTAACTTGGATCTAGTAGTATCTACATTCGACATATTAGAAGAGATTACATCCATCCTCAGACGTTGAGCAGTTAGTGCTGATGCTGTAGTGTTCATTCCGTGAAAAATCGACATAATTAGCGACCTCCTTTAATGACAGTTTGTAATGTATTTAACTTGCTGCTCATTCGATCAACAAGTGCATTATAATAAATTTGGTTTGTCGCCAAGTTCGCTTGTTCTTTATCCATATCTACTCCGTTACCATTTTCGCTATATCTGAAATTAGTATATTTATAAACCCCTTGAGAACTGGATTGCACTTGAAAGTTAAAATGCTTCTCATTCGTACGGTAAGCAGAAATTGTCGATTGTTTTGCATCACTTAAAAAATCCTTAAAATTAACACCTTTTGCTTTATAATTTGGCGTGTCGACATTTGCGATATTTTGCGCAATTGCTTTATGTTTAACTGCTGAAAAATCTAAGCCACGTTCTAAATCCGAAATCGTTCCTCCAAAAATTCCCAATCTTTACACCTCATCTATTTCATAAAGGTTAAATTATAATAATATTCTATGAAAATCATAATAATTTAATTGTAATGAAAATGTAACATAGTGTCTATTCTCTTTTTTATTATTTCATAGGACATTTTTCCTTTTTTTTCGATAATTTTATTTATTCGATGTCGAAACGTCAATTTTCGTAATACATACATACCAATTAGAAGGAATTTTCAAAAAAATGAATTTATGAGTCTCCTAAAAAAGCCTTACTTTTAGCAAAAAAGAAAACCGGGCAAAAAGACGCCCGGTCCTTTCAAGAAGAGTAGCATATTGGCTACGGCGGACGATTTTCGTGTGCACGGCTTCAGAATTTATTTTTTTAAGTTCAATCTATATTAGTTAGAGAACTATATTTTATCCGGACGCTCAAATTTTCACCAAACAATAGCATCTCTTATTTAACATCGATTACAGGATGGCATGATCACTACACATACTTAAACTATTTCTATCCTATTAGCGATAGCTGGGCTAAATCCTCTTGTTAGGTACTACTCACTTAATGGATTGTAGTGGAAGGTGGCGACTCCAGTCGGAGGCCAACAGGATGTTGGTCACGAAGGCGTCTCCACATGATGTGGCGCTCTTAGCCTTTGTTCCGCTGTGAGACAGATGAGCCTTCACAACGAAGCGTAGCGGCGGTGAAGGCTCATCGCTCACCCCGCGGAACGCGTCCACCTGAAACGGAAATCCGCGGTATTATTTTATTCTTTTAAGTACTATCAACATAAGTTAGAGAACTATATTTTATCCGGACGCTCAAAATTTCATCAAGCAATAGCATCTCTTATTTAACATCGATTACAGGATGGCACGATCATTACGTTGGATCCATGAGATCGTGTATAAGAAATTGGAATCGATAAGGCACTTTGAAGGCTTCTATAAAACAACCTAATAAGGTGGATAAACGATGTAATTGCTTTCGATGTAAGTATGGGGAAAAGCACAATAGTTGTGTATGATCGCAATCAACATTGTGAATATGAAGGTGAATACACACAGTATCTGGTTTCCAATCCTTAAAAGAGAGAATCGATTTATTAAGAGCACAGGACGGTCAAGCACCTGAAATCATATTTGAAGCTACAGGCGTCTATTCGAGGGTTTTAAAGGTGATTATCGATAAGTCCCCTTGTTTAGCGTTAATTGTTGCTTGGAGTGCAGGTGCTCGACTCCTGCGGGAATAGCAGATGGCTCAAGCCATGCCCGCAGAAAGCGAGCGCCGGAACGGAAAGCAACAACTCGTTGAATGGATTACTATCTTTAATTTGCTTTTTATAGAAATTACTCCTGACTAGTGGTAAGAAAGCGTCCACCTTCAGCGGAAATCAACCTTTTCATGGCATAAAACATTTATATACTCTCTTATTCTGCAAAAAAAAGACTGTAGGCAAACCCTTTTTGGAGTTAGCCTACAGTCTGAAACCTCTTACGAAAAGCATAAGAAATTTTTAGTTATTTATTTCATTTTTAGTTGAGCTAGTTCTGCAAGGAATTTATCATTAAGTACTTTAATGTAAGTTCCTTTCATACCTAGAGATCTAGACTCAATTACTCCAGCTGATTCAAGCTTACGTAATGCATTTACGATTACAGATCTAGTAATACCAACACGGTCAGCAATTTTAGAAGCAACTAGTAAGCCTTCATTGCCATCTAATTCTTCAAAGATATGCTCAATTGCTTCTAACTCACTATAAGATAATGAATTAATCGCCATTTGAACGACCGCTTTACTTCTTGCTTCCTCTTCAATTTCTTCTGATTTTTCGCGTAAAATTTCCATACCAACAACAGTTGCACCATATTCACCCAGAATTAAATCATCATCTTGGAATTCTTGCTTTAAACGACCAAGGATTAAAGTACCTAGACGTTCACCACCACCAATAATCGGAACGATTGTAGTTAAACCTTCTTTAAATAATTCACGATTTTCTACAGGGAATACTGTATGTTGATTGTACACATCTAAATTAGAAGATGTTTCATTCACGTGGAATAAATTTTTGGTATAGTCTTCTGGGAATTGACGTTCTTCCATCATTTTAATCATACGTTCATTTTCAATTTGTTGGTGTACTTCATACCCAAGGAGCTTACCTTTACGACTTACTATAAAAGCATTACATTCGATTACGTCACTTAATGTTGATGCCATTTCTTTAAAGTTAACAGGTTTCCCTGCTGATGCTTGAAGCATCGAGTTAATCTTTCTTGTTTTATCTAATAAATTCATTGTTGTATCCTCCATTAATTTTCATATTTATTTTAATATTCTAAAGGTTTTTAATTGTTTTTGGAATAGCAGAAACTTAATATTACAGTATAAATTGTGATAAGTCTTTATTTTTCACAATATTGTCAAGTTTTTGGTCAATATATCCAGGAGTAATTTGAATATGAGCAGGTGAAATTTCAGAAGCTTCAAACGAAAGCTCTTCTAAAATCTTCTCAAGAATCGTATGAAGTCGTCTTGCTCCTATATTATCGGTCTCTTGATTGACTTCATAAGCTATTTCCCCAATTCTTTCAATTGATTCATCTGAAAATGAAATTGTTACGCCTTCTGTTTGAAGTAATGCTTCATATTGTTTAGTTAAAGAATGTTGAGGTTCTTTTAATATTCTTACAAAATCATCTTTTGTAAGTTTTTCTAATTCTACACGAATCGGAAATCTACCTTGAAGTTCTGGTATTAAATCAGAAGGTTTAGACATATGAAATGCACCAGCTGCTATAAACAAGATATAATCTGTTTTTACTGCTCCGTATTTCGTATTCACTGTTGATCCTTCAACAATAGGTAAAATATCTCTTTGAACACCTTCTCGTGAAACATCAGCAGAAGCACTGCTTCCACTTCGATTTGCAATCTTATCCATTTCATCAATAAATATTATTCCAGTTTGCTCCGTTTTCTCTATCGCAATTTGAGATAATTCATCATTATCAATTAGTTTGCTCGCTTCTTCATGTATTAATACTTTCCGTGCATCTTTTACTTTCATTTTTCTTTTCTTCTTTTTCTTGGGTACTAAGCTAGAAAGCGCATCTTGCATATTCATACCCATACTTTCCATTCCACCACCCTGAAGTGCATCAAAAATGGATGGAGCCTGTTCTGTAACTTCTACCGTTACAATTTCATTTTCTAATTTACCGTCTCTTAAATCTTCTGCTATTTGAGATCGTTTCAATCGTACTTCTGTATCTTCGGTTTCTGAAGAATCTTCTTCTGACTTTCCTCCAAATAAAGCTTCAAAAGGGTTTTGATTAGCATTCTTTTTCTTTAATGAAGGAACAAGAAGCTTTACAATAGCATCATTCGCTAACCGTAATGCCTGTTCCTTCACTTCTTCCATTTTCTCTTCCTTCACAATTCGAATAGCGGATTCTACCAAGTCTCTTACCATCGATTCAACGTCTCTACCTACATATCCTACTTCTGTAAATTTAGTTGCTTCCACTTTTACAAAAGGAGCTTTTGTAAGCTTTGCGATTCTTCTAGCTATTTCTGTTTTACCTACACCTGTTGGACCAATCATTAAAATATTTTTAGGAATTACTTCATTCTTCATATCTTCGTCTAACAATTGTCTTCTATATCTATTACGGAGTGCAACTGCTACCGCTTTTTTTGCAGCATTTTGACCAACAATGTATTTATTTAAATGCTCTGTAATTTGTTTTGGAGTTAAGCTATTCTCTTTCATTCACCCAATACCTCCACAATTATTTGATGATTTGTAAAAACACAAATATCCGCAGCAGTTGTTAATGCCGCCTTCGCAATTTCTTCAGCCGTCATTTTTTCCCCTGCATATTGCTTTAATGCTCGCCCTGCTGCCAATGCATAGTTTCCTCCAGAGCCAATAGCAAGTATACCATCATCCGGCTCAATTACTTCACCAGTTCCTGAAACAAGCAATAAATTATTTTTGTCCATTACTAAAAGCATTGCTTCTAGTTGACGTAGCATTTTATCCCCTCTCCATTGCTTTGCTAACTCAACAGACGCACGCTGAAGATTACCATTATACTCTAATAATTTCCCTTCAAACATTTCAAATAAAGTAAATGCATCCGCAACAGACCCAGCAAAACCAGCTATTACTTGACCATTAAATAACCTTCTAACTTTTTTTGCAGTATGTTTCATCACTACCTGATTACCTAAAGTGACCTGTCCGTCTCCTGCCATTGCTTGGCTTCCATTATGACTTACCGCAAAAATTGTAGTTGCATGTATTCCAGTTCCAGCCATATATCATTACCTCCATTATTTCAAATTCACCTTGGCGTATTTGAGCCGAGATATTTGAATCGAGCATCTAGATAAACTCCTTAACAAAAACTTTAGGATTTCCTGAGCTTTAGCAATCAATTCCATTACCACTGGACACAGCGATCTTAGCCAGTATTCCTCGATTCAGCATATGCATACTCGCCATTATGAAAAGGTTATGCCCTAGGATGAGCATTCATATACGTTTTTCTTAAATGTTCCTTTGTAACATGTGTATAAATTTGTGTAGAAGTTAGATGGGAATGCCCTAACAATTCTTGCACACTCCTTAAATCTGCACCATTGTTTAATAAATGTGTAGCAAAAGTATGTCTGAGCATATGAGGATAGATTGTCGTATGCATTGAAGCTTTTTTTATCATTTCGTTTAGAATATGTCTAACACCACTTGCAGATAAATGATCGCCTCTACTATTCACAAAAAGAAATGGATGAGATGTTGACTTCATTATTTTTGGTCTGCTTTTTTCCACATATTCCTCGACTGCTAATAAGGCATAATCTCCAACAGGAACATATCGCTCTTTTCTACCTTTTCCCATAACACGAATAATCCCATAACTCTTATCTATATGACTCATTTCGATTGAAATAAGTTCACTTACTCGTATTCCAGTAGCATATAATAGTTCTAATAAGGCCATATTTCGTATGGACAGTAGGTCTGTTCCTTTATTTCCTTCGAAAAGTTGTTCCATCTCTTCTTCATAAAAAAAATGTGGTAAAAGCTCCTCTTTTTTCGGATGATACAAAGACCGAAAAGCTTCTTCTCGAATATTGTATTCTTTATGAAGAAATCTGTAAAAAGAACGTATGGAAGAAATTTTTCTTGAAATAGAGGTTCTCGCTAATTTTTTTTCATAAAGAGCTGTTACATATAATCTTGCATGGACATATTCTACGTCATTTAAATGACTTACACCTTCTTTTTCTAGAAAGAGTAAAAAATTTTCAATATCTTTTTCATATTCATGGACAGTAAGATTTGAGTAATTTTTCTCTAATTGAATATAATCAATAAACGAGTGTAGTTCAATTAATCCAATCATCCAAACAACTCCAATTCTATTTCCATAGTAAAAGCCTCTAAAAGTATACCAATTTTTAGAGGCTTAAAGCAATTAAATCGATGTATTTTTCACAAAATTTTGAATTGTTGTTAGTGCACGATTAGCTAATTGCTCGGTTCTCACTTTTTTATCTCTAACTTTTGGCTGAAGCTCTGGAAACAAGCCAAAGTTAATATTCATTGGTTGGAAATTTTTTGGATCTGCTTCAGTAATATATCTCGCCATACTACCAAGAGCTGTTTCTCTAGGTAATACGATTAATTCTTCCCCTTTTGCAAGCTTAGCTGCGTTAATACCAGCAAGAAGACCACTACCTGCAGATTCTACATAACCTTCCACACCAGTCATTTGTCCAGCAAAGAAAATTTGATGATTTGCTTTTAATTGATATGTGGGCTGTAATACAGTTGGTGAATTAATAAAAGTATTTCGATGCATAACACCATATCGAACAATCTCAACGTTTTCTAATCCTGGAATTAGTTGCAATACTTCTTTTTGTGGTCCCCATTTTAAATGCGTTTGAAACCCAACGATATTATAAAGTGTGCCTGCAGCATCATCTTGTCTTAATTGCACAACTGCATATGGACGCTTCCCTGTTTTCGGATCTTCGAGACCCACTGGTTTCATTGGCCCGAATAATAACGTTTTTCTACCTCTCCCAGCCATTACCTCAACTGGCATACATCCTTCGAAGTAGATTTCTTTTTCAAATTCTTTTAATGGAACAACCTCTGCCTCTACAAGAGCATCATAAAAACGATTAAACTCTTCTTCTGACATTGGACAGTTTAAGTATGCTGCTTCTCCTTTATCGTAACGCGATTTCAAGTATACTTTGTCCATGTCGATACTGTCTTTTTCTACTATTGGAGCTGCAGCATCATAAAAGTACAAATAATCTTGTCCAGTTAATTCCTTCACTTTTTCTGCTAAAGCAGGTGAAGTTAAAGGTCCTGTTGCAATAACGGTTATACCTTCCGGAATTTCAGTAACTTCTTCATTTACTATTTCGATTAAAGGATGATTTCGAATCGTATCCGTAACTCTTCCAGCAAAATCATGTCTGTCAACTGCTAATGCGCCACCGGCAGGGACACAACTATTGTCTGCAGATTGAATAATAAGTGAATCCAACATACGCATTTCTTCTTTAATAACTCCCACAGCGTTTGTTAAATTATTTGCACGAAGTGAATTAGAACAAACTAACTCCGCAAATTTATCCGTATGATGAGCTGGTGTTTGTTTAACAGGTCGCATTTCAAAAAGACGGACTTTTATACCCCGCTTTGCAATTTGCCAAGCAGCCTCACTTCCTGCAAGTCCAGCACCAATCACATTTACTATTTCAGTCATTTAAAATCCTTCTTTCTTTTAACTCTGTGGATCTTCTTTGTAATCACAAGAAACACATTGAATTTGTATACCTTTTTTCAATTTCTTTTCAACTAGCATCTCACTACATTTTGGACATGGTCTATTTATCGGCTTATCCCAAGATACAAAATCACATGTAGGATATCGATCGCAACCGTAAAAAATTCGTTTTGTTTTACTTTTACGCTCGACAATCTGCCCTTCTCCACAAGATGGACATGGGACACCGATTTCTTTTACTATTGCCTTCGTATTCCTACATTCAGGGAAATTACTGCAAGCCATAAACTTGCCAAATCGTCCTAGTTTATAAACCATTGGAGAACCACAATTTTCACAATCTTCTCCGGTTGGTTCATCTTTTATTACGATTTTCTCCATCTCAGCATCTGCGTGCTCCACATGTTTCGCAAAGTCTTGATAAAACCCATCGATTACTTGAACCCATTTAACTTGCCCTTCTTCTATACTATCCAAATCTTTTTCCATTTGTGCTGTAAACTCGATGTCCAAAACATTCGGGAAAAACTCTAACACAAGCTGATGTACAATCGTCCCAAGCTCTGTTGGTACAAAGCGTTTTGTTTCTAATGCAACATAGCCTCTTTTTTGAATAGTATCGAGCGTTGGAGCGTACGTTGATGGTCTACCTATACCAAGTTCTTCTAGCGTTTTTACTAATCTCGCCTCTGAATATCTTGGTGGTGGCTGAGTAAAATGTTGCTTTGGCTCAATGGATTGTGCATTCACTTTATCCCCAACTTCTAAAACAGGTAACAACTTATCTTTGTCATCTGTTTGGTCGTCGGAACCTTCCACATATAATTTCATAAATCCAGGGAACTTTACTTGCGATCCGTTAGCACGGAAAACGGCTTTTCCATTTTTCAAATCCACCGCAACTGTATCTAATATTGCAGGAGCCATTTGACTAGCGATAAAACGCTCCCATATTAATTTGTATAAACGAAATAAATCTTTCGAAAGTATACTTTTTAACTGTTCTGGCGTTCTCAAGATACTTGTTGGTCTAATAGCTTCATGCGCATCTTGCGCTTTTTTGGATTGTTTTTCTTCTTTCTTACTCGTTATATATTCCACACCATATTCATTTTTAATGAATTCATGTGCATCTGTTTTTGCAGATTCAGAGATTCTAGTAGAATCTGTACGCATATAAGTAATTAAACCAACAGTTCCTTCTTTTTTCCCTAAATCAATACCTTCATATAGTTGTTGTGCTAGCATCATTGTTTTTCTTGCGCGAAAGTTAAGTTTACGGGCAGCTTCTTGTTGAAGAGAAGAAGTGGTGAAAGATGAAGCTGGATTTCTCTTTCTTTCTTTTTTCACTACATTTGTAACTTCAAACTTTTTGCCTTTTATAACATTCATAACTTCTTTTACATCATTTTCGTTTGAAAGTTTTGCTTTATCTTTTTCTGTGCCATAATACAGCGCATCAAATGCTTTTTTGTTTTTTTCAAACTGACCTTCAATTGTCCAATATTCTTCTGGAACGAAATTGTTTATTTCATTTTCTCGATCGATTATTAATCTTAAAGCGACAGATTGAACTCTACCAGCTGAAAGACCTTTTTTCACTTTCTTCCATAGAATAGGGCTAATATTATAACCTACCAAACGATCTAATATTCTTCTTGCCTGTTGGGCATCTACTAAGTCCATATTAATCGGTCGTGGATGTTTAAAGGATTCTAATATAGCATCTTTTGTAATTTCATTAAAAACTACTCGGCAATCAGATTCGAGATCAACTTTTAAAGCGTGTGCCAGATGCCAAGCAATTGCTTCTCCTTCTCTGTCGGGGTCAGCTGCGAGATAGATTTTTTTCGCTTTTTTTGCAGCATTTTTCAAATCTTGTAAAACTGGCCCTTTTCCTCTAATTGTAATATATTTTGGTTCGTAATCATTTTCGACATCTACACCCATTTTACTTCTCGGTAAATCTATAACATGTCCGATGGATGCTTTCACTTTATATTTTTTTCCAAGATAACGTTCAATTGTTTTTGCCTTTGCAGGCGATTCCACAATAACTAAGTAATCCGACATAAATATGCCTCCTTATAGAGGGTAACTCGCATTTTGCTTCAAAAGAAATACCTGTTGCAAAATGTATAACAGATTTCTTACAATTGCAAGGCTTTTCATTTATTTATTTGTTTATTTGTTCATTTTCACATAATTCTTCAAGAATTTGATATCCGTTCCAAATAGGCTTAGCCCCTTCTAATATGAGAAGATGAGGTCCTTTCGACAATGGCGAATGAATAGATCCTGGGATTGCAAATACTTCTTTCCCATTTTCCAAAGCATGTTCCATTGTAGAAACTGTCCCACTTTTTTCTTTCGCTTCTGTTATTAAGACTCCTTGAGATAAACCACTAATTATTCGATTTCTCATTGGGAAATTCCATTTTTTAGGTGTCATGTATGGAGGATATTCAGTTAATAATAATTGATTTTTTGACATTATCTTTGCTAATTCTTCATTTTGTTTTGGATAAACATGGAATAATCCTGTACCTAATACAGCAATTGTCTTACCTCCATGATTAATCGTTAATTTATGCGCTAAAGTGTCCGCACCTTTTGCAAGACCACTTATAATAACAAAATTATTATCAATTAAAGGCGGTAAAATTTTTTCTATACTATCTCGGGTATAGTCAGTTGCTTCACGAGAACCAATAATTGCAAGCCTTTTTTGTATATTTAATAGTTTAATATCTCCTTTTGCATATAGCACCGCTGGAGGATCATAAAGATTTTTTAAACTTAGTGGATACATGGGATCGGTATAAATTATGGGGATTATTTGATGCTTTTCATAGATTTGAAGAAATGGGGTTTCCACAAATTTTTTATACATTTCTTGTAACTGTAACGCACGATTTTGTGAAATATTGAGAATACCAGAAAGTAAATTAGATTGAATCTTTTCTAACTGAGCTAATGTGGGATTGTATTCAATTAGAGGCTGGAGTTTATTCATTGGAACAGGAAATACATAATGTAGAGCTAAAAACCGGTTAAGCCATTGTTCGTCTTTATAATTCAATATGCCCCTCCTTTATATAAAAAAGTACGGCAACACCAATAGATGTGCCGTACTCTTATATTAATGTGTTTTACAAGCGTCGTAAAGACCTGCTTCTTTAATTGCTTCAATTAAAGTCTCACCAATTACAGATGGTGTAGCAGCAACTTTCATTCCTGCATCTTTCATAGCTTTAATTTTACCTTCAGCAGTACCTTGACCACCTGAGATAATTGCACCAGCGTGACCCATACGTTTTCCTTCTGGAGCTGTTTGACCACCGATGAAACCAATTACTGGTTTTGTCATATTAGCTTTAATCCATGCTGCTGCTTCTTCTTCAGCAGTACCACCAATCTCACCAATCATAACTACAGCATAAGTTTCTTCATCTGCATTGAAAGCAGTTAAAGCATCGATAAAGTTAGTTCCATTTACTGGATCCCCACCAATACCTACAGCAGTTGTTTGACCAATACCTGCTTGTGTTAACTGATGAACCGCTTCATAAGTTAATGTACCAGAACGTGATACAACACCTACATGACCTTTTGTATGAATATATCCTGGCATAATACCAATTTTACATTCATCTGCAGTAATAACACCTGGACAGTTAGGTCCTACTAAACGAGTTTTCTTACCTTCCATGTAACGTTTCACGTTAACCATGTCTAGTACTGGGATATGTTCTGTAATACAGATTGTCATATCTAGTTCAGCATCTACTGCTTCTAAAATTGCATCCGCAGCAAAAGGAGCTGGTACATAGATGACAGAAACGTTTGCGCCAGTTGCTTTTACAGCGTCTTGTACTGTATTGAAAACTGGAACGCCTTCAACTTCAGTACCACCTTTACCAGGTGTAACCCCAGCAACGATTTTAGTACCGTATTCAAGCATTTGTTTTGTATGGAAAAGAGCAGTTGAGCCCGTAATTCCTTGAACGATTACTTTCGTATCTTTATTAATATATACGCCCACTTTATGTCCCTGCCTTTCTTATCCTACAAGATTAACGATTTTTTGAGCACCGTCTGCCATTGAGTCAGCAGCGATAATATTTAAACCAGATTCATTTAATAATTTTTTACCTAAGTCTACATTTGTACCTTCTAAACGTACTACTAATGGCACTGCAAGACCTACTTCTTTCGCAGCAATAATAACACCTTCTGCGATTACGTCACATTTCATGATACCACCAAAGATATTAACGAAAATACCTTTTACGTTTACGTCAGAAAGGATGATTTTGAATGCTTCAGTTACTTTTTCAGCTGTAGCACCGCCCCCAACGTCAAGGAAGTTTGCGGGTGATCCGCCGTAATAGCTAATTGTATCCATTGTAGCCATAGCTAATCCTGCTCCATTAACCATACAACCGATATTTCCATCTAAAGAAATATAGCTTAAGTCATATTTAGAAGCTTCGATTTCTTTTGGATCTTCTTCATCAAAATCACGCATTTCAAGAATATCAGCATGACGATATAAAGCATTTGCATCGAAGTTGAATTTTGCATCAAGTGCTAATACGTTGTCATCGTTAGTTACTACTAACGGATTAATTTCAACGATAGAAGCATCTTTTTCTTTATAAACTTGATATAAGCCAAGCATGAACTTAGCTGCTTTGTTAACAAGTTTAGCAGGAATATTCATGTTAAAAGCCATACGACGAGCTTGGAAGCCTGTTAAGCCTACAACTGGATCGATTTCTTCATAGAATAGTTTCTCAGGAGTATTTGCTGCTACTTCTTCGATATCCATACCGCCCTCTTCAGAGCCCATTAAAGTTACACGAGAAGTTGCTCGGTCTAAAACTAAACCTACATAATATTCTTTCTTAATGTCGCTTCCTTCTTCGATAAGTAAACGTTTAATTTCTTTACCTTCTGGACCTGTTTGGTGTGTAACTAACACTTTACCTAAAAGTTCCTTCGCGTATTCACGTACCTCATCTAAATTTTTAGCGATTTTTACCCCACCAGCTTTACCACGACCACCTGCGTGAATTTGTGCTTTAACAACAATAACGCTTGAGCCTAACTCTTTTGCTGCTTTAACTGCCTCTTCAGGTGAGAAAGCCACAATCCCGTTAGAAACTGCTACGCCATATTGTCTGAGGAGTTGTTTACCTTGATATTCATGGATATTCATTTTACATCCTCCAATCAAACTTATGTCCAGTAATTTACTACCTTTATCATTGTAATAAAACGCGCACATCTTGTCTACAAAAGTACAATATTTCTACAAAACAACGAATATTCCGATATTTTGTCGAATTTAAGAGAAGGAATTTGTGTTTTACACGTCTACAGATTAAACTACTTTCTTACATAATATACTTGTAAGAGAAGCTTAAAAGTCCTCATATTACACTTTTACGGTTTCGGTTCGCTTTGGACGAGATGATCATCACATCATAACCCAAGCCATTTTCGGTAATCTTGTTGCCGATATTTGTCCATCTCTTCCCTACAGCTTCAATAGAAAAAAATGCGGAGGGATGCGACAAAGTCGCACCCCTCCGCATCCAGAAATCTCGATAATGGTGTAGTGATCGTTTAGTTCAGAGCAATTCAAAAGCAATTATAAACTGAGTACCTAGTGTTTTATTTAACTAGTAATTTACTGGAGACTTTTGATTAATCAACAAAAGTTGTATTTTTACTTTTTTCTTTATCCAATTTATAAACAAATGAAAATACTTCAGCCACTGCTTGATACAACTCTTCCGGTATAGATTGGTTTATATCCAATTGCCCAAGAAGTTCTACCAAAGTTGGGTCCTCTTGAATTGGAACATTATTTTCCTTTGCCTTAAGCAAAATATTTTCCGCAATCTTCCCTTTTCCTTTCGCTACAACTGTCGGAGCATTTATTACGCCTGGTTTATAAGTTAATGCAACTGCTTCTTTTCTAGAGTGCTTCTCATCTGTCATATTCGTAGATCTACTCCTTGCGATTCTTTAGAAAGTAATTTTGAGTTTAGTGAAGAGGATATTTTTTGCTCTTCAAATGTCTTCACAAAAACCCCAGATAGTTTATATCCCACTGTCAAAAGTCCCTCCTTCAGAGATTCTTTCAACATGTTCGCAATTGGTTGCAATCGATCATCATTATTATATAGGGAAATTGTAACAACTCGATTTTGAACTTGCATGTCTACCACTGTTTCTTCTAAAGTTTCTAATTGCAAATAAAACATAACTCTCGCAAAATCCGAATCTATTTTGCCATCCTCTTTCATTCTTCCATTCCATTCAAGTGTTGCATCCATTTTCTTTCCAAGAAATTCTAATGGCACTTGCATTAACAACTGATGTTGTGGGCCATTTTCATTTGATAATATTTGCAACCCATTCATTCGATTTAATAGCAAATTTGTATGATCTTTTATAGGAGCTGATATCACTTCATTTTGAATTAACTCCACTAATTGTGGTTTTAACTCTACAGCAAGTTTTCTTACATCCTCATTTTGAAAGTTAATCTTTGCTTCGTAACTAAATCCCAAACTTTTTAGTACTTCTTTCATAGCATGCTCAAATGCTTTTCCATCTAGCTGATTAAGTACTTTCTCTTCTGCTTGTTGTAGAGATGTTGAGAAAAATGGATGTGCACTATTTTTACTTAAAGTCATTACTTGTTGTAGCGTTTGACTTATTACTTCTTGGTTTGCACCTTTACTTAGTAAGGATAGTAAGTGTTCCTTAGCAGTAAGACCACTCACATCTTTAGAGAATATCGCTTGTTGACTTTGTTCTGCAAATACTTGCACTAACGAATTATTCACCATTGAAGTTTGTATAGGCTGTCTATTATCTTTTAACAAAGATAATATCTGGTCTTTTTGTTCTGTTGTTAACAAAGATTGGGTGTTTACCCAGTCTCTTAGTTTTAGAAACATTAAATTTTTTTCATTGGCTGGTGCTTGTTTTAAAGTAGTCATTATCTCCCCCGCAGAATTCGGTAAAGACGCCGAAATTGAAGGTGGAGTAATATTATTCAAAGTTGCTGTAGATGGCAAGATTTCGGCTTCTTTTAACGCTTGTAACAAAGAGAACTTAGTACTCATGTTAGAATGCGGATTTTGTAAAATTTCTATCTGTTTTCCTATTATCGCTCCTGCAGCTGGCTCTCCAAGTGGATCAGCAATTTTTTGCAGTGTTTGAAGCAAATTGTTTTTTACATTGGACGGGACAGATAAATCTTGTTGTAGAGCAACTTTGAAATCTTGGATAAGTGTTTGTAAACTATCAGTAGATTTCCCACTTAATACAGATTCTAATATTTGTAGAGTTAAAGGAAATTTCAAATCGGTCATCTTGCGAATTGCTTCTAACCCTTCTTTCATTGTCACATTTGAAGGGAGCTGCTTTAATAATTGTTCTACTTGGAGTAATATATCTTTCGAAATTGGCAATTGTTCCTTTAAGTAAAACTGAACAATTGCCTGCATTTCTGTTGTTTTTGATAGATTCATTGCTTGTAAAAGTTGTTGGGTTTGTTGAGCAAGCGAATTTCCTTGAGTTAGCGGTCCTGATACTACTTTTAATTGGAGTTCTGGCTCTGAATTCGTCACTTGAAAAAAATGAGCATCTCCAGCTTTTAGTGGAGTTTCAAGCTTTGCAATTACTTTTTGATTGCCAATTTGGACTTCTGCTGTTTGATTGGGAAACAATTTTTTAATGGTTCCGTGAACAACTTGTCCTTCTTTCATGGATACTTGAGTATTGGTTGAAATCACCTGTGTATTTTTGGATTGTATGGAAGAAAAAAATGTTGAAGACATTTATTCACCTCATTTTTTTAATAAAGATTTAATCGGTTCGAATGTTTTCCTATGATGAATAGTTGGACCGTACTTATAGATCATTTCCACATGTTCTTTTGTTCCATACCCTGCATGTTTGTTGAATAAATACTGGGGGTACTCTTCATGTAATTGATCCATATAGTCATCACGTGCGGTTTTAGCTAATATAGATGCTGCTGCAATCGCCAAACTATTAGCGTCTCCTTTTATAATAGAATGCGTTTTTATCTGAATCGGAAGCACCATTGCATCGACTAGAACCACTGAGGGGCTTTCGTGTAAGTTTAATACTGCCTCTGTCATAGACTGTTTCGTTGCCTCATAAATATTAAGTTCATCTATTTTTTCCACAGATTGAAAATGAATATAATAGCTCACTGCATTATTTTTTATTAAAGTAGCTAGTTCGTTTCGTTTCTTTTTAGATAACTGTTTCGAGTCATTTAATCCAAGAAGTTGTTCTGTATTTTGGTTTAAAATGACTGCCGCTGTAACAACTGGACCAGCTAATGGACCACGCCCTGCTTCATCAACACCAGCTATTAAATCTGTGGAGTTTTGACAATAACTAGCGTCAAACAAGCACTTCTCTTGATGTTCTAATAATTCTTTTGCAATTTTCTTTTGCTTGTTCTTCCATGTATTTAATAATTTGATAGCCCCACTTCTACTATCCTCTTCTAGTTCTTTCATCCATGGTTCGTACGAAAGGGTAGATTCTAGTTTTTCTTTTATATCTTTTAAGCTTTTCATTTACTTCACTTCAACTTTCTATCTCTTACTTTATGTATCGGTATATATATTGAAAAATCGAGAAAACCCTTTTCACCAATTGGCAAAAAGGGTAAATTTTCTTTTATTTTGTTACAAAATCAAAAGTTAATCGACCTAGATGAAGATTACGAACATCTCTTACGATTAGTTCTGCTACTTGATCGTAATCAATTTCACCGCCGTTAGAATAGCATCTTCTTAACTTCCCAATATGATCGAAAGTTACTACTAAGTCTTCACTAACTTCTGTTATTTGATATCTTTCTTCCATTCGCTTTGGATAATGCTCTTGTAAAAATCGAAGTCCATATACTGCTAAGTCCTCCATATTGATTAATGAATCTTTAATAGCTCCAGTTAATGCTAGTTTATATCCGACTTGTTGATCTTCGAATTTCGGCCAGAGAATACCTGGAGTATCTAGTAGTTCAATTTCTCTTTCGACCTTTATCCATTGCTGTCTTTTAGTGAGGCCTGGTGTATTACCAGTCTTCGCTATATTTTTTTTAGCAAATCGATTAATAAGTGTTGACTTTCCGACGTTTGGAATTCCAACTATCATTGCTCGGATTGCTCGTGGTTTTATACCTCTTTCTTTCATTCGATCCCATTTGGGCTTTAAAAGCTCTTTAGCGGCTTTAAAAACAGCTTGTAGTCCTTTTCCTTCTAATGAGTTTATCGCCACTGTAGGAAGCCCTTTTGAGTCAAAATAGGCTATCCATTTTTTCGTTTCCGTTTCATCAGCCATATCCATCTTATTTAATATAAGTAATCTTGTTTTCTGATGTACAACTTCATCAATCATGGGATTTCGAGAAGATAGCGGTAAGCGTGCATCTACTAATTCAAAAATAATATCTACCAGTTTTAAATTCTCAGTTACTTCTCTTCTTGCTTTGGCCATATGACCAGGAAACCACTGTATTGTCATCTAATATCTCCTCCTTTAAAGGATGAGAAAGTATCTTTTTCTTCTACTTTCTAACTTTCAAGTTTACCGGTAACTTCGCATTTACTATTTAACAAAACCAATTTCTTTAAATGGCCAGAAAACAAGATTTGTATTTCCAATAATTTCATCAATAGCAACAAGACCAATTAGTCTACTATCTTTACTGTATAATCGGTTATCACCCATAACAAAAATATAACCTTCTGGAATTTTATCCACCTGGGCAGCAGTCTCTTGTAAAGTGAAGTCACCCGTTAAAGTTCCTTCGGTGATCTCGCTTTTATATTGATCTAAATATGGTTCAGCAATTGGTTTTCCGTTTATATATAGTTGATCATTTTTATATTCAACAGTATCTCCAGGAAGTCCTATTACACGTTTAATGTAATTCTTTTGCTCTGGAGCATGAAATACAACTATATCAAAACGATGTGGTTCACCAACCATGTAACCAATTTTATTCACAACCATCCGGTCACCGTTTTTTAAAGTCGGCATCATTGATTCACCGTCTACTACTATTGGTGTAAATAAAAAGAAACGAATAATTGCTGCGATACCAAAGGCAATTAACAGTGCTTTGGACCATTCCCATAACTCGTTCTTTTCTTTCTTCACTCGTTCCATCAACTTGCCCCCTTTATATACTCTCTTTATTGTACAAGGAAAATCTATTTCAAGCAAAAAGAAAAGAAATAATTTTATTGTTAGTAATGATTTACGAACGATTTTGTGAAAAAATCGAAATAATTGACTCTTTTTATAGAAAGAGCAACAACCGATAAAAGGAAAAAAATGTATTAGAGCAACCAATTGAAATGTGAAAGCAACTAATTCTGATGGGAGAGCAACCAATTTTATCGTGTAAGCAACCATTTTCAATATAAAGAATTAACTTTATATGAGAAGTACCGTAAAAAGAAGTCTTGCAACGAAAATGAGTATAAACTGACTTTCATTTGCTTATAGAAAAACACTAGCGTTCATAAAGTGCATCTGGTCATCACCAATTCCCGAGTGCTTTGTACGAAACATAGGCTACACCATTAACGAAGAATTTTATGGAGGATCCCGTCACTTCCAGATACTCTTTTTTTTGTAATCTTGTGGCGGATGTTTGTCCGTTGCCCTCTTGAAATAGGTAGAGACATGACAGAGATTAGATACTTACTCATTCCTTTAAAAGCGGACGAAGATACAATTTCGTCCGCTCAGCGCTTCTTTATCAAGTTCCATGTACTATAATCATCTACCCAATAAATTATATGTACTTTAGTCATTGGATATAAAAGGAAAACTGAATAAAGGTTGTAAGCAAATTGCGAACCAGAACTCGAGTTTGGCGAATGAAGCGACTTTATGCTTGTATCCAGGAAATCGTCCTCATAATTCGGAAAACAGCCTGTTCATGGCATAAAAAATTAATATACTTTCTTATTCTTTAACAAAAAAATGTTGTAGCAAAAGTGGTTTCACTTTTACTACAACATTTGCTTTTTTACTATTAGCGACGTTCTTTAATGCGAGCCGCTTTACCGCGTAGTTCACGTAAGTAGTACAATTTAGCACGACGAACTTTACCACGACGAATAACTTCTAAGTTTGCAATTTTTGGAGTGTGTACTGGGAAAGTACGTTCAACACCAACGCCAGAAGAAATTTTACGAACTGTGAAAGTTTCGCTAATTCCGCCTCCACGACGTTTAATTACAATACCTTCGTACATTTGGATACGTTCACGAGTTCCCTCTACAACCTTAACGTGTACACGAACAGTGTCACCTGGGCGGAATGTAGGAAGATCCGTACGTAATTGTTCTTTTGTGATTTCTGAAATAATGTTTTGCATCATTTTTCTCTCCTTGTATAGAATGCTCTTACACTCATTAACTGTTGCAGCGGAACACCCAAAATGCGCACTTCACATAGAAGTACATAGTAGAATATAACATACCTCATTGCTATATGCAATAAATTTTAATAAGTTTCAACTACTTCAATTTATTAATCATCTCTTTATCCAAATCACTTAATTGGATTTGTTCTAAAAGCTCCGGTCTTCTACTTAATGTTCGTTTCAAAGACTGTTCTCTTCTCCATTTTTCAATCGCCGCATGGTTTCCAGATAATAATACATCGGGCACTTTGTATCCTCGATACTCTACTGGTCGTGTATAGTGTGGATGCTCCAGCAAACCAGTTGAAAATGAGTCCTTTTCATGTGATTCCGCATTCCCTAAAACATTGGGCAAAAGTCTCACAACACTATCAACAATCGTCATTGCAGCAAGCTCTCCCCCTGTTAACACAAAATCTCCTAAAGAAATTTCATCCGTTACAAGATGTTCTCGAATGCGTTCATCATAACCTTCATAATGCCCGCAAATGAATATTAGCTCTTCTTCTTTTGCAAGTTCTTCTGCTTTTTGTTGTGAGAAGCGCTCTCCTTGAGGACAGAGTAAAATGATGCGTCTCTTTTGTTCTTTGTTTATAGTAAGGGAATCAATTGCATTAAAGAGCGGTTCTGGCTTTAATACCATTCCTGCTCCGCCACCATAAGGATAATCATCTACCTGGTGATGTTTGTTTCCAGAAAAGTCTCGAAAATTTACTACATTTAGTAATACTTCATTCTTTTCCTGAGCTTTTTTCAAAATGGAAGTATTAAATACACCTGCAAACATTTCCGGAAAAAGCGAAAGAATGTGAATGTTCATCATGATAACAAACCTTCTAATACTTCAATGATGATTTTTTTATTATCAATATCAACTGACTTAACGACATCTTCAATATACGGAATGTAATGTGTTTTCCCTTTTGCTGGTTGAACAGCCCAAACATCATTCGCACCTGTTTGAATAATCTCAGTTATTTTACCTATGGTTTCACCATCTAACGATTCAACTGTGCATCCAATTATTTCATGAAAGTAAAATTCATTTTCTTCTAAGTCGGAAAGATCCTTTTCAGATACTTTTAAAATAGCATCTCTAAAAACCTCTACATCTTTTAGCAATGAATACCCTTCGAATGTTAATAAATCAAAGTTCTTATGCTTTCGATGACTTGCAACTTTTACGATAATCGGTTTAGAACCATCTGCTTTGTAAAGCCCAAGTTCACTTCCTACTTCATAGCGCTCATCAGGAAAGTCAGTCGTAGATATAACACGAACCTCTCCCCAAATGCCATGTGTATTCACTATTTTACCAACATTATACCATTCCACAATGTTACCTCCCTATCAAAAAAGGAAGAACAAAGTGTTCTCCCTTTTTGTACATTAATCTTGAATGTCGACATATGTTTTTTTCTTTTGGTGACTGCCTGCTGCTGAGTAAACAATAGTACGAATCGCTTTCGCTACCCGTCCTTGTTTGCCAATTACTTTTCCCATATCTTCAGGATGAACAGATAGCTTATAAACTATACGGTTTACGCTTTCTTCTTTTTCAATCTGAACCTTATCTGGATAATCAACTAATGGTTTTACGATTGCTTCGATCAGCTGCTTCACATTGTCCCCTCCGATTATTTGCCGAGTTTTGCGTTATGGAATTTTTCCATAATTCCTTGTTCTGAGAACAAGTTACGTACTGTATCAGATGGTTTCGCACCGTCTTGAAGCCATTTTAACGCTAATTCTTCGTTAATTTTAACTTCAGCTGGTTTAGTAAGTGGGTTGTAAGTACCTACTGTTTCAATTTGACGACCATCACGTGGTGAGCGAGAGTCTGCTACTACAATACGATAGAAAGGAGATTTTTTTGCTCCCATACGTTTTAAACGAATTTTAACTGCCATTTTTATTGCACCTCCGAATAGTTTCACACAAGATAGTATATTATCAAGCTTTTATTTGTTTGTAAAGTGTTTTTTCTTAACACCCTATTTTTTTCTGGGAAATTTATTTAAAAAGAGAGTCTAAACCAGGCATTTTCATCTTTTTCTTTCCCTTTGATTGCATGTTTGTCATCTGTTTCATCATTTTTTTCATATCTTCGAATTGTTTTAATAATCTGTTGATGTCTTGAATCGTCGTTCCAGATCCTTTTGCAATTCGTTTTTTTCTTGGACCATTAATAATTTCAGGCGTTGTTTTTTCTTGCGTCGTCATGGAGTAAATAATCGCTTCTACACGATCCATTTGTTTTTCATCGACCTTCGCATTTTCCAATCCTTTAATTTTGCCTGCTCCTGGAAGCATTTTCAAAATTTCATCTAATGGTCCCATTTTTTTCACTTGACTAATTTGTTCCAAAAAGTCATCAAATGTAAAAGACTGCGTACGGAATTTTTCTTCTAATTCCTTTGCTTTCTCTTCATCAACATTCGCTTGAGCTTTTTCGATGAGAGACATCATATCTCCCATTCCTAAAATACGAGATGCCATTCGTTCTGGATGGAACGGTTCCAACGCATCCATCTTCTCACCCATACCAACAAACTTAATTGGCTTTTGAGTAACTGATCGAATCGACAAAGCAGCCCCGCCTCGAGTATCTCCATCAAGTTTAGTTAGAACGACACCTGTAATACCTATTGTTTCATTAAAATTATTCGCTACATTGACAGCATCTTGCCCCGTCATTGCATCAACTACTAAAAACACTTCATCCGGTTCTTTGATTGCGCGAATATCTTTTAACTCTTGCATTAGTGTTTCGTCAATATGAAGACGACCCGCGGTGTCAATGATGACAACATCATTATGCTCTTCTTTTGCATGATCTATCGCTTGTTTCACAATTTCCACTGGTGAAATATCAGTACCTAAAGAAAATACAGGTAAAGATAATTGCTTCCCTAAGGTTTCAAGTTGCTTAACAGCTGCTGGACGATAAATATCGGCAGCAACGAGTAATGGCTTCTTGTTATATTTTTTTCGAAGTAAACTTGCAAGTTTACCAGTAGTTGTCGTTTTACCAGCACCTTGTAATCCGACCATCATAATAACAGTAGGTGGTCTCGTTGAAAAAGATATTTGACTTTGCTCTCCACCCATTAAAACTGTAAGTTCATCTTTTACGATTTTAATGACTTGTTGACCTGGAGTTAAACTCTTCATCACATCTTGCCCAACCGCACGTTCTGAAACATTCTTGACGAATTCTTTTACTACTTTCAAGTTTACGTCCGCTTCAAGAAGCGCATATCGAACGTCTCTCATCATTTCTTTTACGTCTGCTTCAGAAATCTTCCCTTTACCTTTGATTTTCTGAAGCGTTCCTTGGAGTCGCTCAGCTAATCCTTCAAATGCCATGCATGCCGCCTCCTAATCCCATTCTTTTAATTGATTAATGAGTTGAATCAGTGTTTTTTCAGATGATTGATCCTTTGCTAAAAGCAACAGTTGCTCGACTGTATCTTGTCGTTTTTGAAACTTAGTAAAAAGATTAAGTTTTTCCTCATACTCTTCTAACATTGCTTCTGTACGACGAATATTATCATAAACTGCTTGCCTAGAAATATCGTATTCTTCCGCGATTTCTCCAAGTGATAAATCATCTAAATAATAAAGCTGCATATAGCTTCTTTGTTTATCTGTTAATAAGGCTTGGTAAAAATCGAAGAGAAAATTCATACGAGTTGTTTTTTCAATCATTCCCATCTCTCCTTACCAATTCAATTTCACCTCGGCGTAACTGCGTCCAGATTTTGAATTGTGGATGCACAATTCAATCCTTTCAAAGTCTGTTACATCCACCGGAAGTAAAATAATCATTGAGCGTTTGGATTCTCACTCATTTATAATTGTCATCCTCTAGTTTAGTAATAGAGAATGTATCTGTCAAGTAAAACTACTTGTCTGTTTCGTTTTCACTTTCAAGTTCCAGTCCTTCTGCAAAAAGACCGTATACATACCTCTCTGAATCAAACGGCTGTAAATCATCCATTTGCTCACCTAGCCCAACAAACTTCACGGGTATATGAAGCTTTGTACGAATAGCGAGTACTATACCCCCTTTTGCAGTGCCATCTAGCTTTGTTAACACTATTCCTGTAACATTTGTTGCTTCTTTGAAAGTTTGTGCTTGCACAAGCGCATTTTGCCCCGTTGTAGCATCGAGCGCTAGTAAAACTTCGTGAGGAGCATTCGGAATTTCACGTGAAATAACACGATGAATTTTTTCTAACTCATTCATTAAGTTTACTTTGTTTTGTAGGCGTCCAGCAGTATCACATATTAACACATCTGCGTTCCTCGTTTTTGCCGCTCTTATGGCGTCGTACATTACTGCGGCAGGATCTGAACCTTCTGCTTGCTTAATCACTTCTACACCTACTCTATCGCCCCAAACTTGAAGTTGGTCAATAGCACCCGCACGGAATGTATCCCCTGCAGCAAGCATTACTTTTTTACCTTCACTTTTTAGACGATGTGCAAGTTTCCCTATAGTGGTCGTTTTCCCTACACCATTTACTCCAACAAATAATATAACGGATAATCCATCCTTCTCGAGTTGAAGCTCTGTTATATTTTCTTCTCCAGCTTCATAAATTTCCACTAGTTTTTCAGAAATAACAGATTGAATGCTTGCTGTATCTTTTATGTTTTTGCGTTGAACTTCAAAACGTAATGAATCCATTAGTTCTGAAACTGTTTCAAAACCAACATCTGCTTGTAGCAATATTTCTTCCAATTCTTCAAAAAAATCTTCATCTACTTTACGATATTTAGCCACAAGGTCATTTACTTTTGAAGTAAATTGATTTCTTGTTTTAGCTAAACCTTCTTTGAATTTATTCGTGATCGATACTGTCTCTTCGATTTCTTCCTTCGTTCCAAGCATTTTTTCTTTAAACTTCTTAAAAAAACTCATATTTAAGCTCCTTTATTTCACGTTATGTTACTAATTCCTCTTCCAGTTTAACCGAAACTAATTTAGAAATACCCGATTCTTGCATAGTAATACCATATAAGACATCTGCACCCTCCATCGTTCCCTTACGATGAGTAATCACGATAAATTGTGTATTATGACTGAATTTTTTCAAGTAATTACTATAACGAGTAACATTTGCTTCGTCTAGTGCAGCTTCCACCTCATCGAGAATACAGAATGGCACAGGGCGTGTATGAAGTATAGCAAACAAAAGAGCAATAGCGGTTAGTGCACGCTCTCCTCCAGATAAAAGAGTTAGGTTTTGCAACTTTTTCCCAGGGGGTTGTGCGATAATATCAACCCCAGTATCAAGTAATGAAGTCGGATCCGTTAAAACCAAATCTGCTTGACCACCACCAAAAAGTTCCCTGAAAACTACTTTAAAATGCCTTTGAATTTCATTAAATGTGTTTTCAAAACGGATTGTCATTTCTTCATCCATTTCTTTTATCACTTCATGTAATGTTTCTTGTGCAGAAAGTAAGTCTTCCCGTTGTTCTGTTAAAAATGAATGGCGTTCACTAACCTGCTCAAATTCTTGAATTGATCCCAGATTAATCGGACCGAGTTCCTCAATAGAGCGTTTCAGTAATGTGACTTTTTTACGTGCAAGTTGTTCTTCCATTTCAAAAGGAAAATCGCGCTCTGCTTCTTCTAAAGTTAACTCGTAGGTCTCTTCTAAGTTATTTTGTAAAGTATTCATCTCAACTTCTAATTTACTTAGCTTTATTTCCAAAGTGCGCTCTTCATTAGTTAGAATTTCCGCTTGTTGTTGATGTACTTTTAAAGCACTTTCTGCAAGACTAATATTTTGAACAATCTCTACTCTACTCGCTTTTGCTACTTGAATTTGCTCGATTAACTGATCTTTTGTTATTTTATGTTGAGCAATAATATTCGTTAATTCTTCTGGTGACGGACCTGCTTGATCGTCATTCTCATACCATGCTATTTCCTTTTGTAATGTATCTATTTTCTCAGTACTCGATTTTACCATATTTACGAATTGGTTTTTTTCTCGTTCTGCTTGCGTAACTTGTTCGTTAACAACTGCAATTTGAGATAATAACTCACCTAATTCATTTTGGAATTTGTCTTTTTCTTCAATCGATTGCATTTTTAGTTGTTGTAATTCATCAATCGTACTCTGAATAGAAGCCAAAGCTTCTTTTATCTCCGCACTTCTAGAAGTTGTTTTTTCTTTTTTTCGAACTAAGTCCGATTGTAAATTAACTTTTTCAGTCTTCTCTTCATCATATTCCATTAATTGATTTGTGAGTCTAGAAATAATTGCAGTACATTCTCTCGTTTCAGAAAGTAATTTAAGCTCTTCTCCTCTTAAATTCTCTCCAGCAAGCCTAGTTTCTTCTAACTTTACTCTCAACATTTGTACTTCTTGTTTTTTGGAAGAAACAGATTTTTCTGCTTGTAAAACTGATTTTTCTAATTCTACTAATTTATCATTTAGCTGTTCCAATTCAATTTTACGTGTAAACAAAGATGATTGTTGCTTAACAGATCCACCTGTTAATGAACCGCCCGCATTCACAACATCACCATCTAATGTTACAAAACGGAATTTATATTGCAAGCGAGATGCCATCTCATTTGCACCCTTTAAATCTTTTGCAATAATAATATTTCCGAGTAGGTTTTCCACAATAATTTGATAGCCATCATTATAATTGACAAGTTTATCTGCTGTATTCACAAAAGAAGGATGTTGGCTAATAATCGATAAAGTTTGCTCATTTAATTTTCGAGATTTCATAACTTGAAGTGGGAGGAATGTCGCTCTTCCAACTCTTTTCTTTTTCAACCATTCAATTGCCACCCGTGCGTCTTGGCTAGTATCTGTGATTATATGCTGAGACTGTTGCCCAATAGCAGTATCGATAGCATTCATATAAGTATGTGGAATATGAATTAACTCTGCTACCGCACCATGAATTCCACTCAACTCTTTGTTATCACGTGCAATTAAAACTTCCTTTACCCCTTGGAAAAAACCTGAAAATTCGGATTCTAATTCTTCTAATGAGTCTTTTCTAGCCTGCATTTGATGTTTCATTTGATACGCTTTTTGCAACATTGTTTGTTGCTCATCAAATCCTTGCTCAAGCTGTTCAGCTACTTCACGTTTTGTTTTGTAATCGAGCAGTTTTTGCTCTAAATCATTCTGACAAGTGGCAAGCAATTGATCTAATTCATTTTTACGAGTTGTCAGCCTCTCTAATTCTTCTTTTATATCTCGATAATCTGCCATCATTTTTTCAGATGAAACAAGTTCAAATTGAAGTTGCTGCTCCATATGTTTCATTTCGTTCTTCATGGTAGCTTCTTCATTTAACAAATCAATATAAGTGCTTTTTAAATCGTCTATCTCTTCTTCTAATTCCGAGGCAGATTTACTTAAAACTGTATCAATTTGAAGCTTTTTTGAACGAAGCTCTTTTAATAGAACTTGTTTTTCTGATTTAGATACATTATTTTCTTTTAGTTGGATTTCTAGTGTTTCAAGTTTTTCTTGCTCTTCTGTTAGAGCTTTTCTTAGCTGAGAAATTTGTTGACTCGCATTTTGCTTTTTCTCCGCAAGTAAAAGTTTTCTACCTTCTAAACGTTCTAATTCGGAGCTTACTTCTACTAATTCACTTTGCCCAACATCCAATTTCTCATCTACATCAGACATTACTTTTCTATTTGTTAGAATTTGAGTATCTATTTCTTTTATTTGTAACAATAGAGATTTTTTTGTTACGTCAAGTGCTTGCAATTTTGTATGTAATTCTTTGCTCTCCTGAACAAATAGTCTTAAATCATGCGCGATTACTGCAATTTCAATGTCTTTTAACTCTTCGGACATCCTTAAATAGTCTGAAGCAAGCGATGACTGTATTTGAAGAGGTTCCATCCGACTATCTAATTCATGTAAAATATCTAACACTCGATTTAAATTGTCATCAGTCTCTATAAGTTTAAATTCTGCTTTCTTTTTACGTTGTTTATATTTAAGAACTCCAGCAGTTTCCTCAAAAATAGTTCTTCTTTCTTCAGGTCGGCTATTTAAAATTTCATCTACTCGACCTTGTGAAATGATAGAAAAAGCTTCTTTTCCAAGGCCAGAATCCATAAATAAATCTGTGATATCTTTTAATCTACACGTTTGCTTGTTTAATAAATATTCACTATCTCCCGAACGAAATACTCTTCTAGTTACACTAATTTCTGCAAAATCAAGTGCGACCCGTTGATCGGTGTTATCCAATATTAACGTAACTTCTGCGAAATTTAATGCTTTTCTTGAATCGCTTCCTGCAAAAATAACATCTTCCATTTTTGCACCACGTAGAGATTTAGCAGATTGCTCCCCTAATACCCATCGAATTGCATCTGTTACATTACTTTTCCCACTACCGTTAGGTCCTACTACAGCAGTAACTCCTGGAACAAAATCTATTCCAATTCGGTCAGCAAATGATTTAAACCCTATTATTTCTAATCGTTTAAGGAACAAATCTATTCCTCCCGTTCATGATCCTTTAATGCAAGTATTGCAAGTCTTGCTGCGTGTTGTTCTGCTTCTTTTTTTGATCGTCCTTTACCAATTCCAAGTTCCCTTGTGTTTAACATAACCCGAGAAACAAAAGTACGGTTATGCGCTGGTCCTTTTTCCTCGACAATTTCATAACTTAACATGCCATTATTTTGTTGCTGAATAACTTCTTGTAATTGACTTTTATAATCCATCACATGCGAAAAAGCACCGAGTTCGATTTTAGGGAATACAACCTTTTCTAAAAATAATACGACTGTTTGTAATCCCTGATCTAAGTATAAAGCTCCGATAAATGCCTCAAAAACGTCCGCTAGTAAAGCTGGTCTTTCTCGTCCACCTGTTAGTTCTTCTCCTTTTCCAAGCAATACATATTTCCCAAAGTTTAACTCATTAGCAAATATTACAAGAGATGGCTCACAAACAATTGCCGCTCGGAGTTTTGTTAGTTCTCCTTCACTCATACCCGTGTATTGTTGAAATAAATATTGAGAAACAGACAATTCTAAAACAGCGTCACCTAGAAATTCAAGTCGTTCATTATCGGTAAAAAATTTCCGTCGATGCTCATTCACATAGGATGAATGCGTAAAGGCTTGATACAATAATGTTGGGTTATCAAATTGAACGTCGAAATATTGTTGAAATTGTACAAATTGTTCTTTTACACTTTCAGGGAAAACTGTTTTTTTCGGATGTATACTTTTACGATTTACTTTCATGAATAATCTGCCTTCCTAACTTAACATGTATGCTCTTTAGTTTACCTGTTTATAAAGCATTGTGCAAAAAGAAATAGAGACGTTCTATCACTATTCGCAAGGAATAAGTAGAACGTCTCTTCCGCTATTTAATTTTATTTGGGATTGCGTAAAAACGCTCCTAAATAAATTTAAAGCCTACGGCGGATGTCACGGATTTCGAATCTAGCAAGCTCGATTTAAAATCCTGATACAAATACGCCAAGGCGTATTTGATCTTAGCCTTGTTTGCTTTCAATATAGCTAACTGCACTACCTACAGTTGAAATGTTTTCAGCATCTTCATCTGAAATTTCCATATCGAACTCATCTTCAAGTTCCATAACTAATTCAACAACATCAAGAGAGTCTGCACCTAAATCATCGCGGAAAGATGCTTCTAATTTTACTTCGCTTTCATCTACACCTAGACGATCCACGACTACTTTTGTAACGCGTTCTAAAACTGTTGACACATTTGTCACCTCCCCTCAATGATTATACAAAAAACTCCACCTTAAGGAAAGAGCATTTCTTTTCAAACTGAATGAAAACGCTTGTTATTCAGATACATCATAAAAGTTTTAGGCTTACAATGAAGAATGCAAAGCTATCTCATCAGTCGAATTTACATATACATGCCGCCATTAACATGTAGAGTTTGACCAGTTATATAGTTCGCATCATCTGAAGCTAAAAACGCTACCGCTTTTGCAATATCATCCGGATTACCGAACTTAGAAAGTGGAATTTGACTTAACATTTGTGTTTTCACTTCTTCTGGAAGTGCATCAGTCATATCTGTTGTAATAAAACCGGGAGCGACAGAATTCACTGTAATATTACGGCTCGCTAACTCCAAAGCTGTTGACTTAGTTAAACCAATTACCCCTGCTTTTGCAGCAACATAGTTTGACTGCCCTGCATTTCCAGAAACACCAACAATAGAAGTAATATTGATAATACGCCCATGACGTTGCTTCATCATTTGTCGAGTTACCGCTTTTGTGCAAAGAAAAACACCTTTTAAGTTTGTGTCTAACACATCGTCCCATTCTTGTTCTTTCATGCGCATAAGTAGATTATCGCGCGTAATTCCAGCGTTGTTTACTAAAATATCAATCGATCCAAATTGCTCTAACGTTGCACTAACTAAACTTTGAACATCTTCTGCTTGATCTACATTTGCTTGTATCACAAATGCCTCTCCACCAAGAGCTTTAATTTCTTCTACAACTGCTTCAGCTTTATCTTTACTTCCACTATAGTTAACCGCAACTTTCGCACCTTCTTTTGCAAGGTAAAGCGCTATATCTTTCCCTATTCCACGTGATGCACCTGTTACGATTGCTGATTTACCATCTAATTTACCCATTCTTAACATCCCCTAATTCAGTAATTACTTGTTGCAACGTTTCCTCATCAAAGACGCAATAAGTAGTAACAGAACGATCGATTTTTTTCACTAATCCACTAAGTACTTTTCCAGGTCCACATTCGATAAATATAGTTACACCAAGCTTGATCATTTCCTGCACAGATTCTTCCCATCGTACCGGTGAATATAGTTGCTCGACTAGTAAATTTTTCATATTTGAAGCTTCTGTTACCGGTTGTGCCGTAACATTTGAAATGACAGGCGTTTTAGTGTCTCGTAATGTAAGAGCTGAGATAGCAGTATCTAATTTATGTGCAGCAGGTCTCATTAATTCAGAATGGAATGGTCCACTTACAACTAATGGTATTGCTCTTTTCGCACCTGCTTCTTTCGCTTTTGCAGATGCTAATTCCACTCCAGAAGCTGTTCCGGAAATAACAATTTGTCCCGGGCAATTTAAATTGGCTACTTGCACAGTTTCCCCACTTTCGGAGACTTCCTTTGTGACTTCCACTAAAGTGTCTTTATCTAAGCCTAAAATCGCCGCCATAGCCCCTTCACCTGCTGGTACTGCTTCATTCATATATAAACCTCTTTGGTGAACTAATAAAACGGCATCTTCAAAACTTAAAACATTTGATGCAACAAGTGCTGAATATTCTCCTAAGCTATGACCTGCTGTATAATTTGGCGAAATTCCAGCTTCCAATAATTGTTTTGCAATCATAGTACTTGTCGTCAGTAAAGCAGGTTGTGCGTTATACGTCTTTGTCAATTCCTCCGCAGGTCCTTCTAGCATAATGTTAGAAAGTGAAAATCCTAATACTTGGTCTGCTTGGTCATAGAATTTTTTACTATCATGGTCACTTTCAATAAGTTGTTGACCCATTCCAACTGATTGTGAGCCTTGTCCTGGGAAAATAAATGCAATTTTAGTCATTAGATAATTCCTTTCGTAAAGTACTTTGTATAATTCCACAAACATCATATTCTACCATTGTTCTCGCTTGTCGAATAGCATGAAAAATAGCATTAGCATTGGACGAACCATGCGCTTTTATGACAGGAGCTTTTAAACCAAATAAACCTGCTCCGCCATATTCTGAATAGTCTAATTTATTTTTCAAACTTCGCAGTTCGTCTTTTACTAAAAGTGCAGATATCTTCGTTTTCATTGAAGTATTAAATGCCTCTTTTAATAAAGTGAATATCCCAGATGCAGTTCCTTCAATCGATTTCAATACCATATTACCAGTAAATCCATCTGTTACAACAACATCTGCAACACCAGTCAGTAAATCTCTAGATTCCACATTCCCAACGAAATTTATTGGAGCTTCTTTTAATAATGCATATGCTTCTTTTGTAAGTTCATTTCCTTTTTTATCTTCCGTACCTATATTTAACAATCCAACTCTTGGTTTTGTAATACCACGAACCTTCTCGGCATAGACACTACCCATTACTGCAAACTGGGCTAAGTGTTCCGGTTTCGCATCTGAATTTGCACCTAAATCTAGCATAACAAAACCTTTGCCATCCAGAGTAGGCAAAGTTGGAGCAAGCGCAGGGCGATCTACTTGATCTATACGCCCAACAACAAATAAACCAGCTGCCATTAAAGCACCGGTATTTCCAGCAGAAACACATGCATCAACTTCTCCATTTTTCACTGCTTCCGCCATTTTTACCATGGAGGAATTTTTCTTTTTTCGGACGGCACGTACTGGTTCATCTGTTCCTTCAATAATCTCATCCGTATGTATCACTTCTAATCGATCATGTTCAGTTACTACGGAAGATAGTTTTTCTTTATCTCCATATAATTGAATATGTAGATCATCAAATGCTTGTAATGCTTGATATACCCCTTTTACTATTTCATGTGGGGCATTGTCTCCACCCATTGCATCAATTGAAATTTTCATATGTCATCACCTTATTTAAGAATTTGTCACTCTATACATGCTGAATTGACCAACAAACACAGTGTCATTTTCCACTTTACTTGTTACTTCAATGAGAGTCGTGTTTTTTTCCACGTCATTTGAAATTACTATTGCTTTCGCAATTATTCTGTCGCCAGCCTTAACGGGTTTAACAAATGTAATCGTAGATTTTCTTGTAAGCGCAAGCTCATCATTTATTACCGCAACTGCTAATGAATTTGCCTGAGCAAATAAATGATGGCCCCTTGCAATTCCGTTTCTCGCAAACACATGATCTTTAGTAATATCCAATAATGAAATGGCTTGTCTATCTAAATCAATGTCGATAATTTCTCCTATTACTTCATCAATTGGAAGTGATTTCACTTCTTCTCCAAAACTATCGGTAGCGACAGATTTTATCCGTTCACGTAATTCTGGAATGGAAAGCTCCATTCGATCTAGACGAATCGTCTGCACACTCACTTTAAAAGTTGCAGCTAAGTGTTCATCTGTAATAAAAGGGGTTTTATCTAATGTATCTAAAAGTAGTTTTTGTCTTTCTTTTTTTGTATATTTCATCCAATCACCACCGTTTTAGCACTTGGTACTAATATCAGTATATAAATATTAAAAAAAGAATGCAAGAATTGATTCAAATTCTTGCATTCACATATTATTTTTTATTCAAGAGAATTCGCAGAATAAATGAAGAATATTTTATTTGTTAAGAGTCAAACTTAATCTATTCGTTCACCGTCTAATGCTTTGGAGTTTATTAATATTGTGCGAAGGCTTTCCATTTCTTTCGAATTCCAAAATTCGTCCGAGTTCAATAGCTTTTCCGCATCTAATTTTGCTGTATTTAGCGCACGATAATCATGAACAAGATCCGCTACTTTAAATTCAGGCAAACCACTTTGCTTTCTTCCGAAAAAATCACCAGGTCCTCGTAATTCTAAATCTTTCTCTGCCAAAACAAATCCATCATTTGTTTCTGTCATAGAAGTCATTCGTTCTTTTCCTTCTTCTGACTTAGGGTCTGCTAGCAATATACAATAAGACTGATGCTCTCCACGACCTACACGTCCTCTTAACTGGTGTAGTTGTGCAAGTCCAAAACGCTCTGCATCAAAGATAATCATAAAAGTAGCATTTGGTACATTCACTCCAACTTCTACAACTGTTGTGGAAACAAGTACTTTTACTTTCCCTTCCGAAAAGTCTCTCATCACTTGCTCTTTTTCATCTGGATGAAGGCGACCATGCATTAATCCTACCGAGTATTCCGCACCCAAATCAGAGGACATCATATTGTACACATCTACCGCATTTTGAACATCCAGTTTTTCAGACTCCTCAATAAGTGGACAGATAATATAGGCTTGTCTTCCATTCGCTAATTCTTTTCTCAGACGCACTATAATTTTGTGGAGTTGATCATGCTTCATCCAATGTGTATCTATTTTCTTCCGTCCAGCAGGCATTTCGTCAATAATCGATACATCCATTTCACCAAAGGCAGTAATCGCTAAAGTGCGAGGTATCGGAGTTGCCGTCATGAATAACACATCCGGATCTTCCCCTTTTTCCTTCAGCACTCTACGTTGTTCTACACCAAATCGATGTTGTTCATCTGTAATTACTAAGCCTAGTTTTTTAAAGGTAATATCTGGTTGAATCAAAGCATGCGTACCGATTAACAAATCAATATTTCCTGCTTCTAAATTTTCTAATACTGCTCGACGTGCCTTTACTTTTGTAGAACCTGTAAGTAGTGCGATTCGAATACCGATAGGAGATAGCCATTCATCTAATGAACTAGCATGTTGCTCCGCTAGAATTTCAGTTGGTGCCATAAGAGCCCCTTGAAATCCAGCAGTAATTGCAGCGTACAAACAAATAGCTGCAACGATTGTTTTCCCTGACCCTACATCGCCCTGCAACAAACGATTCATTCGATGGGGTTCTTTCATATCTCGACAAATTTCATTCACTACTCTTTTTTGGGCTTGAGTAAGTTCATACGGCAACGATTCAATTAATTTTTTAACTAAATCATTATTGAATGCAATATTGTTTCCAACATTTTGTTCTTTCCGCACTTTTTTGATAGCTTGCATCTTAAGCTGAAAAATTAGAAGTTCCTCATATACAAAACGTCTTCTAGCATTTTTAGAATGTGCTAGATTTTGTGGAAAATGGATTCCTTCTAAAGCTTCCGATATGGTTGGCAATTTATAAGAGAGCCTTATTGAATCAGGTAAAGGATCTATTAAATATCCATCCACTTCATCTAATGCTTGTCGCATAAATTTACGGAACGTTTTTTGATTAATAGAACCTTTTAGTGAATAAACTGGTTCAAAATCCTGTTGATCTGTTTTTGGACCCGCTGAAAAAGTAGAAACATTAATCACTTGTCTACCACGGTCCCATTTTCCTGTAACTGTAATGATAGAACCTGGAATAATTTTAGTTTTTAAATATGCTTGATTGAAAAATACAGCTTTTATAAGATGCTGACCTGCTAGTAAACGAACTTGTAATCTCGATTTACTTTTCCCTAAAAAAAGAAGAGAAGGTTCACTTTCGACCCTTCCTTCTACCGTTACTCTTTCATTATGTGCAGTCTCTGCTAAATTTTTTAATCGAAAGTCCTCATGTCGATAAGGAAATGTCATTACTAAATCTTCTAAAGAGACAATTCCTAATTCATGTAATGCGTTAGCTGTACCACTTCCCACTCCTTTTAAGGAAGTAACTAACTCATCTTTTTTAGTTTCCATTACCTACAACTGCTCCGCCAAAAATTTTAGCTTCTAACCATTTTCCAGTAGGAGTTGCAGCGAGTCCGCCTCGCGCCGTTTCTTTTAGTGCAGTTGGCATTGTTTGACCAATTTTATACATTGCATCAATAACTTCGTCACAAGGAATACGACTAGTTACTCCTGCAAGTGCCATATCTGCAGCAACTAACGAGTTTGAAGCACCCATTGCGTTTCGTTTCACACAAGGAACCTCCACTAATCCAGCAACAGGATCACAAACTAAACCAAGCATGTTTTTAAGCGTAATTGCAAATGCTTGAGAGCTTTGTTCTGGAGTTCCACCAGCCATTTCTACGATTGCAGCTGCTGCCATACCTGCTGCTGAACCCACTTCAGCTTGGCAACCACCTGCAGCTCCTGAAATAGATGCATTATTCGCCACTACAAAGCCGAATGCGCCTGCATTAAACAAATAACGAATCATCTGTTCTCTCGTTGGATTTAATTTATTTTTCACTGCAAATAAAGTCCCAGGTACTACTCCCGCAGAACCAGCAGTTGGAGTTGCACAGATTGTTCCCATTGCAGCATTTACTTCATTCGTAGCAACCGCTTTGCTTACAGCGTCGAGCATCAATTCACCACATAAAGTATTACCTTTTTGTAGATAATTTTGAAGAAGTACTGCGTCTCCCCCTGTCAAACCAGAAGTAGAACGAACACCTTTTAATCCCTTTTCCACAGCTTCTTCCATCACAGTCAAATTACGATCCATTTGAGTCATAATTTCTTCTCTTGAGCGACCAGTTATCATAATTTCTTGTTCAATCATTATTTCTGAAATCAGTTTTTGCTCTTTATTGGCTAAATCAACTAATTCACGAACATTATGAAATAAAACTTCCATTGTTTTTCCCCCTTAGTCCGCTATTCTTGTTACTTGTGTAATATTAGGTAAAGCAGCTATTTCTTCTAAAACATTAGTCTCAACATTTTGATCGACTTCTATTATCATTAATGCCATATTTCCTTTTTCTTTTCGAGAAACTTCCATATGCCCAATATTTATATCGTATTTAGCTAAACAATTGGCTACGTTTGCAATACAACCTGATCGGTCTTCATGCACTACTAAAATCGCTGCTAAGTTACCTGAAAGTCGAAGTGGAAATCCATTTAACTCCGTTATCTCAGTCTTCCCTCCACCAATCGATATGCCAACCATTGACATTTCCTGAACCCCATCACCAATTACAATACGAGCTGTATTAGGATGTTCGGTATGTGCTGTCTCGGGAACAAATTCAAAAGTAAGCCCCGCTTTTTTTGCATCCTCAAAAGCCGTTTTAATACGTTCATCAAATGTATCGTAATCTAGCAAACCACCAATTATTGCAACATCCGTTCCATGACCTTTATATGTTTCTGCAAAAGACCCATATAAATGTATTCTAGCCCAAGTTGGTTGCTTTCCAAATAAATCCCTTGCTACTCTCCCAATTCGAGCCGCTCCTGCAGTGTGCGAGGAAGATGGTCCGATCATAACAGGTCCAATAATGTCAAAAACAGATTTGAACTTCATTGCCTAGACCCCCAATTTTGTATTTACCTTCTATTTTACACTTTATACTCTTATTAAACAAAAGATTGATTGTATAACACTTATCGTTCTAAGCATCTCGCTATTCCATAAGCACAAATGAATAGAGATGAAAGAATGAAATATTTTTTTAAAAAACCGGGTAAAAAGAAGCCCATTCCTTTTAAAAAGATTAACCTAGAAATGTCGTTGATTTCCGCTATGGCGGACGCTTTTCGCGGGCATGGCTTCAGTCTCCTCGTCACTGCGTTCCTGCGGGGCCTTCCGCTCATGCTATTCCCGCAGAAGTCGCCGCCTCCGCTTCAATCTACTGGTGCACTACTGGAAATGAATAGATTGGTCAGAAGAGATAAAACAACTGTTTAAAAGGAAATAGCGTCCTATGTGTTTAGCAATCTCTGCTTCTTTATTCGTGGATCAACCTATTTTTTCTCTATTTCCACTTGACCTATTGGTAAGCTAAGGAAAATACAATAGTTCATTGATTGGAGCGGAAAGTGTCCACCTATAGCGAGAATCTACCTGTTCGTGGCTGAAGTTTGTATACATATTCTTTTAAAAAGCCACGAGAAAATTCCCTCGTGGCTTGCAATTATTCCACAGATAAAATATATGGATACAAAGGTTGTTTACCGTTATACAATTCAATCTCAGCGTCTTCAAATTGTTCTTCAATAAATGCTGCAAAATTCGAAGCTTCTTCATCCGAAACATCTTCTCCGTAAATGATAGTCACAATTTCAGCATTCTCATCAATCAGAGATTGCGCAAGTTTTGTCGCAGCTTCTTCTCGAGAAGGAGTAGAAAGAATAATTTTACCTTCTGCAAGTGCCATGAAATCATCCTTCTTAATTTCAACACCATCAATCGACGTATCACGAACTGCAAAAGTTACTTGCCCTGTTTTAACATGAGCATATGCTGCAGTCATATTCTTTTTATTTTCTTCTACAGTAGCCTGTGCATTAAACGCTAAAATTGCTGCCATTCCTTGAGGAAGAGTTTTGGTTGGCACAACTGCTGCTTCAATACCTAAAACTTCCGCCGCTTGTTCTGCTGCCATAATAATATTTTTATTATTAGGAAGGATTAATACACGCTCGGCACCTACTGCTTCGATTGCTTTTACAATATCTTCAGTAGAAGGATTCATCGTTTGTCCACCTTCAATGACAGCGGATGCACCTAAGCTTTTTAGAAGTTCTGATATTCCTTCTCCCATTGCAACTGTAACAACCGCGTAAGGATGCACCTCAGCTTTTTGAGTTGGAACTTCCTTCGTATAGCCTTCTCCAACAATTTCAGTATGTTGCTGGCGCATGTTTTCTATTTTAATTTTTATTAAATCTCCAAATTGTTGACCATACGTTAATACCTCACCAGGAGTTTCGGAGTGTATGTGAATTTTGGCAATTTCATCATCTGAAATGACTAGTAGCGAATCGCCATATGCACTTAAATCATTACGAAAAGCTGTTTCATCAAATGCTTTTTTACCTTCTTCGAAACGAACCATAAATTCCGTGCAAAATCCGAACTCAATATCAGCCGTATCCATAAATCCTTGAACATTTTTATGATGTTCAGCATTTACTAGATCGTCCATAGAAGTACTAACAGTTTTTTCAGGCAATTCTTCCCCTTTTAAACTAGCTAAAAAGCCTTCATAAACAAATACTAGTCCTTGTCCTCCACTGTCCACAACACCAACTTCTTTGAGAACGGGTAATAAATCCGGAGTTCGATTTAAAGATGCTTTTGCCTCAATTAAAACTTTTTCCATTAGTGAACAAATATCTTCTTCTGTTCCACTAACTTCTACCGCTTTCTTTGCCGCATCTTTTGCAACCGTTAAAATTGTTCCTTCAACAGGCTTCATTACTGCTTTATAAGCAGTTTCTACACCGTAATTTAAGGCCTGTGCAAATTGCTTTGCATCTAAAGTAGATTGCTGCTCAACAGACTTTCCAAATCCTCGGAATAATTGAGATAATATTACTCCCGAATTACCTCTTGCGCCCATTAGCAAACCTTTCGATAATGCTTGTGCTGTTTTACCAATATGTTCTTCAGTGTGTGCAGCTGTTTCTTTTGCACCAGATGACATGGATAAATTCATATTTGTACCTGTATCTCCATCAGGAACAGGGAATACATTCAAAGCATCTACATAGTCTGCATTTTGAAAAAGGTGATGCGCACCCATCTTGACCATATCTGCAAACTGTATACCATTAATTGACTTCATTATTTTCTCTCCTCATTCACACGCTTGTCACGCGAACCCCTTGTACATATACGTTTACGGATTTCACTGACATACCAAGAGATTTATTTAGTGTGTATTTTACTTTCGATTGCACTTGATAAGCTATTTCTGAAATTTTTATACCGTAACTAACAATTATATAAATATCAATATGTAAGTCGTCTCTTTCATGTCTTACAATTACACCTTTTGTGAAATTTTCTTTTCTTAATATATCTGTTAAACCATCTCTTATTTGATGCTTTGATGCCATACCAACTATCCCGTAGCATTCCATAGCTGCTCCGCCAACAATTTGTGCGATCGCATCTTGTGATATATCAATTTGACCGAATTCATTTTTCAATTCAATTGACATAATGAAACCTCCCAAGTCCTTTTTGACTACCCATAATTGTACTACACCCTTTAAAATTATAAAAGAGAGCGTTTACACTTAATACTATTTCACTGTATATTATATGGGAAGATTGATGATTAAGGAAATATTAATAGAGATAGAGACATTTTAATGACAAAGTACAGTTAATGTGAGATTTTCTATTCGGATACATTCGCTTTCCGCAGGGCGAGCCGATCAACCGTTATCACAGATTTGTTGATCTTAGTATCCTTCCCTTAACCACTCGCATATTGTGCCTGAACAGTTGGCTCAACCTTTAGTGTGTAAAGGTTTTTTTCTTGATAAGCCTTGCACTTAATAAAAGTCTGTGGTAAATTATTAAAGTATGTGAAATATCGAACTGAAAAAAACTTTCAGCTTCTTTTTTAAAGGAGGAAATATAATGCCAAAAGTATGTGCAATCACTGGGCGTAAAGCTCGTTCTGGTAATGCTCGTTCTCACGCAATGAACGCTAACAAGCGTACGTGGGGGGCAAACCTTCAAAAGGTCCGTGTTCTTGTAAACGGTAAACCTAAACGTGTATGGGTTTCTGCTAGAGCTTTGAAATCAGGAAAAGTTGAGCGCGTTTAATCGTTCTCATAATTAATGCCAGGTTGACAATAGTCGACCTGGCATTTTTTCATATCTGGGGAATTATACTTAACTATCTTTTATAAATATAGATATTAAAATAAACAAAAAATTGTCAGAGTGACTAAAATTGCCTCTACCCAATAATAAAGTGTTATTTTGTCCGACTAACCGAAAAAGCATGGAAAGAAGTAATTGTTCACTTCCCTCCTCGCTCTATGTTCGGTAATAGTATTCGTTTCGTATCAATCGTTTTTTCTGCATAAGAATTTAAAGCTATGATTAGCTACTCTTATTCTTTCTTCACTTCTTCTTTTCTAAATATGCGAATACAAACTCTCATAAGACTACTTACTGATTTAGGTAATCTAAATGTGTAGACCTTCACACAATTCCTCCCTTTTAGTCACTGCTTCTTATCATTAAACATATGCCAGCAGTAAAAGAGATAGTACCAATTCGTCCACTTACTTCATTACTTGTAAATTTCGCATTACCTATCGAAATATTCTCTCCGGTTACCTCATATAAAAAATCACGTAGTGAAATATCTTCAACTGTTTCTCCAAATGAGAAGAAGGAGATATATTTATAATAGTTATCCTTCTTGATTTCATGAGTTCCAGGTATTAAAAATTGAATAATATTTTGTTTGTTACGTATATAAAAAACGATCTTAGGATTATTTCTTTGAAACATAAGCACATCATGCAAAACGGCTTCATAATGATCAAGCCTTCCCCCTGTTACACCAGTTAAAATTATTGCTTCTGGATTGTAAGTTAAGGCACGAAGTATAGCTAAATGCGTGTCCGTTTCATCCTTCTCTGGTTGCAAGATGGTCATTTTTTCAACAGTCTGTTTGAGAAAATCGAATTCTTCATCTAATAATGAATCAAAATCTCCGATGATTTCATTTGGAGTAATTCCATTCGATAATAAACGAAGTGCTCCACGATCAGCTCCGATAAATACAGTTTCTTCTTTAGAAAAAGGAAGTTGTTTAAAATCAACAACTTCCTCTACTGGCGCTCCTGAACAAACAATGACGCTTTTCATTTTGTTGTAGCGCTAAGCCCTGCATCTTTTATTGCTTGCAAAGCTTTTCCTTTATCAGGAGCGTTATAAATCGCAGAGCCTGCTACAAAGATCGTAGCGCCAGCTTCTACACATGGGATTATCGTTTCTTCATTTATACCACCATCAATTTCAATTTCAATGGATAAATTCCTTTCTTTCACGATATCCGCTAATTGCTTTACTTTCGGTAATACCGAATGAATAAATTTTTGACCACCAAAGCCAGGGTTTACCGTCATGAATAGAACCATATCTATATCCTCTAATACATGTTGAATCGATTCAACTGGAGTGTGTGGATTTAAAACTACTCCCGGTTTAACTCCAAAAGATCGTATTAATTGAATTGTGCGATGAAGGTGAGGACATGCCTCCACATGAACTGTAATATAATCAGCACCTGCTTTTGCAAAAGCTTCGATATATCTATCAGCGTTCTCAATCATTAAATGTACATCTAAAGGAAGTTTTGTTAATGGTCTTAATGCTTCCACTACAATCGGACCCATTGTAATATTTGGAACAAAGTGGCCATCCATTACATCGATATGAATGAGTTCTGCCCCTGCCTTTTCTACTTCTAATACTTCTTCTCCAAGCTTTGCAAAATTTGCAGCTAAAATAGATGGAGCAATTTTCACCATAATTAGTACCTCGGCTTTCTATCCAGTATTTCATTGAAAAACTGTAAGTAATGTTTATATCGATAATCTTTAATCTTTCCTAACTCAATAGCATCTTTTACAGCACATTTCGGCTCATTTACATGCATGCAGCCTCTGAATTTACATTCATCTTGAATTTCTACAAATTCAGGAAAACAACTGGAAAGCTCTTCTTTTTCCATTAAATCAAATTCAAATGAGCTAAAGCCTGGTGTATCAGCAAGCAAACCACCACAAACTTCTATTAGCTCAACATGTCTCGTCGTATGCTTGCCTCGACCAAGTGCATCCGAAATAACTCCCGTTTTTAAGTTTAGGGAAGGTAATATCGTATTTAATAACGTCGATTTACCAACACCAGACTGTCCCGCGAGCACGGTTGTTTTTCCTTTTAATAAAGGTGTAATTTTGTCATCAAAATGTGGATCGTCTTTAAAAGTCATAAACACTTGATAACCAATTTCTTCGTATTCTTTTATATATTGTTTAATGGTTTCTTCCGCTTTTTCATCTAATAAATCACTTTTTGTTAAACAAATAATTGGTTCAATATGAAATGACTCTAGTACGACTAAAAAACGGTCCAATAATATCGTATTGAAATCTGGTTCCTTCACGGAAAAAACTAATATTGCTTGATCGATATTTGCGATAGGAGGGCGAATAAGGCTATTCTTCCGCTCATGAATGACTGTAATTGTACCGTCATTCTCCCCTTCTACTGTATAATCCACAAAGTCACCGACAAGCGGCGATTCTCCTCTATTTCTAAATACACCGCGTCCTCGGCACTGGATTAACTGCTCGTTATCATACACGTAATAGAATCCACTCAATGCTTTTCTAATTTGTCCTGTTGGCATCCGATACCTCCCTATTCTACATCATTATAATCAATGGTTTCTTCTGCGATTACGGTTGAATCGACCATAACACGATATGCCGCTTTCTGTCCTTCAACTATTTCTAGCTTTAATATTTTTTCTACTGGCTCTTTTAATACGAATTCCTCAGCCGGTTCCACTAAGGATCTTGTTTTATCTTGTATATAAATGCGCACAATTTTTTCTTTTTGTTCTGATTCGTCTACTCCATCTTCATTCGTTGCAGGTTCATATGGAATAGACACCGTTTTAACGACTAATTTTGTTCGCGCAGGTTTTGGTCCATCGGATATTACGACTTCTATTGTACTTCCTGGCCCTAATTTGCTATTAGGAAACGGTAATTGACTTATCACATTTCCTTTTGGGACTGTATCAGAGTTTTGCTTATCAGCTATTTTAATTTTAAAACCGGAAGTCTTCTCGTAATCACTTAACGCTTTTTCATTATAACCAGTTAAATCATTTACCGTACGTAAGTCTGGTCCTTTACTTACGGTAAAAACTAAAGTCGTTTCAGATGGGATAATTTCTGTTCCAGCTGCTGGGTCTTGATCCACAATGTTCCCAACTGGCTCAGAAGAAAACACTTCTTTTGTCTCTATGCGTAAGTTTTGATTTTGTAACAATGTTCTTACTTGATCGATATTACTTCCCGTGTAATCAGAAAGTTTAGAGGATTCTTTACCTGATGACACAAACAACATAATTTCCGTTCCTCTTTCACGAAGTTTACCCGCTTCTGGAGATGTTCTTATGACAAATCCTTCTTCTACATCTTCCGAAAATTCAAGTGTTGGTTCGCCTGCTTTAAAACCATCTGCTTCTAATTGTTCGACGGCCTTAGCCAATTCTAAATTTACTACATTTGGAACTTCCATTTTATTAGGCTTTAATAAAACTGCAAAAACAAAGACAATCAATAATGCAATTACAATAATTCCCGCAATAACTCCACCTATCAACTTCTTTTTACTGTTTTTCTTTTTCTTTGTTTCTTTCATTTCTTTCGGCGTAGAAGTTGTAGGAATCTTTTTTGTCTCAGATACTTCCGCAAAAGAAACAGGTTCTTTGATAATTGGCAGAACTTTTGTGGCATCATCGTCCTTCTTAACCACAAATTTCTTTTCTCCTGCTCTTTCCGGAGATAATGCAGTAGATAAGTCTGCCTCCATCTCCTCTGCCGATTGATATCGATCATTTGGATTTTTTGCTGTTGCTTTTAAAACAACATTTTCCAAACTTTGTGGAATAGAAGGGATGATAGCCCGAATGGACGGAGTTTCCGTTTGTAAATGTTTTAAGGCAATGGAAATAGCTGATTCTCCAGAGAAAGGAAGTTGTCCTGTTAGTAGCTCAAATAAAACAATTCCTAATGCATAAATATCTGTTCTATTCGTTGCCGTCCCACCCCGCGCTTGCTCAGGTGATAAATAATGTACAGTTCCGAGCACGGAGTTTGTTTGCGTATAGGAGGTCGCACTTAATGCCATAGCAATACCGAAATCAGTTATTTTTACCTTACCTTCTTCATCCAATAGAATATTTTGTGGTTTAATATCCCGATGGATAATATGGTTGTTATGAGCATTTGCAATTGCAGATGTCAATTGTTCCATAATAGCAACTGATTTTAAAGGAGAAATTGGTGCATTACTCTGTATGTATTGTTTTAATGTTTCCCCTTTAACATACTCCATCACAATATAGTGAATATCGTCGTCCTCACCAACATCATATATACTCACAATATTTGGGTGTGTAAGGCTAGTAGCAGATAATGCCTCACGCTGAAAACGGCGACGTAATTCTTCTTCATTGTTAAAGTCATAACGTAATACTTTAATAGCAACATCACGGTCTAAGATCATATCATGTGCTAAATAAACATTAGACATCCCGCCGCCGCCAATCATGTCAAGCAACTTATATCTGCCACTAATTCTTTTCCCAATTAACATCCTTACACCTCCTCTTCTTTATTGGAAAGCAATATTAATGAAATATTATCTTCTCCACCAGATAAATTTGCTTCTTCCACAAGAGTTAACCCTTTTTCTTGGAGAGACATATCCGAATATAGAATGGTATGAATAAATGGTTCACTTAATTTATTACTTAAACCGTCTGTACAAAAAAGAAAATAAGAATTTGGTTGAAATTCTACTTCGTAAAAATCAGGGTGAATCGTCCGTTCTGTTCCAACTGCTTTCATAAGAACATTTTTTTGTGGGTGTGTCTTTGCTTGTTCTTCACTAATTTCACCCGAATCGATTAAAATATTGACATAGGAATGGTCCCTCGTAATTTGCTTAATACCATTTGGGAATACTTTATATACTCTGCTATCCCCAACATGCGCGATAATTCCTTTGTTTTTATCAAATAATCCAGCAATTAACGTTGTCCCCATTCCTTCACAACCTATATTAATGGTAGAATGTTTAAGAATTGCTTGATTAATTGACTGAAATGTATAAGTTAACCAGTCCTTTGCTTTTACAACTGATGGGTTATACGCAGCGAAATATCTTTTAAACTCCGAAATTGCAATTTCACTTGCTACATCACCAGCTTTATGACCGCCCATTCCATCTGCAACCACAGCTAAAATCCGTCCATCTGAACGTACAAAAACATCAACACGATCTTCATTTACTGTCCTTTTCATACCAACATCCGTTTTAACAACAAACTCCATTTAATCCTTCACCTCTTTTTGAAAAGATAACTTAACTTTGCCACAGTTATTGTCTCACTATATCGCCTAGCCCACGAGTTCTTCTCTAGAGCAAAAGAAGACGTAAAAGACTAGTTATTTACACTTTTCTAAAGACCGCTACAAAAAAACCATCACTTCTTAAATCCTGTGGAAATAGTTGAAGCATTCCTTCTTGCTCTTGTTCTTTTATCTTTTTAATAACGTCTGGAAATTCTTGAAGTTGCATATCAGGATGGGCTTCTAAAAATAATTTAGCAGTCCCTTCATTTTCTTCTCGATCCACGGTACAAGTACTATAAACTAATAAACCATCTTGTTTTAAAAGTTTATAAGCTTGTTCCAATAAATTCAGTTGAATTGGTTTAAGAGAAGCAAAGTCTTTTTCATTTTTCGTGTATTTTATATCAGGTTTTCGCTTCATTACACCAAGACCACTACATGGCGCATCAACTAAAATACGGTCAAAAGATTGCTCAGGATAAGCTTCCGTAGCTTTACGACCATCCATTTCTACCGTTTCGATAAAGCTAAAGCCTAGTCTTTCAGCATTTTCCTTTACTAACTTTAGTTTATGCTGATGGATATCCATCGCTATGAGCTTTCCTGTATTTTTCATTTTTTCTGCTATATGAGTGGTTTTTCCACCTGGAGCAGAACACATGTCAAGTACAGCCATTCCTGGTTCTGCTTGAAGTGCATATGCAGGAATCATTGAGCTTTCATCTTGAATAGTCACGAAACCTTTTTGAAATGCGGTCGTTTTGGCAGCTTGACTATTGTATAGATAAATACACTCTGGGATAGTTTCGCTTTGTGCAACGACATATCCTTCTTGTGTCATTAAATGAAGGACTTGTTCAACCGTTCGTTTAAATAAATTTACGCGAAGCGTTGTCACCGGGGGTTCATTATTTTCTTTCAACATTTTTGCCGTTGTCTCAAAACCATATTCTGAAACGAATCGCTTCACCATCCAAAGTGGATGACTAGTTTCAATGGAAAGTCTTTCTACTTCATCTTTAATTTCTTCAGTTGAGCGAACACCTTCTCTTAATATAGAGCGAAGTATACCGTTTACTGCTCCAGCAATTCCTTTATGGCCTCTTCTTTTAGCGATATTAACTGCCTCATTCACCGCGGCATGATCCGGGATACGTGATAAATAATGAATTTGATATAAAGAGAGACGAAGTAATTGTAAAACCCAATCATTTAGTTTCCCTTTGATGAATGGCTGTAAATAATAATCCAAAGTCATTTTATATTGAATTGTTCCGTATGTTAATTCAGTTAATAATGCACGGTCTTTATCTTCAATAGTATATTTTTGAATCGTTTGATGTAATAATAAATTGCTATAAGCTTGTTGCTTTTCAACTGCCATTAATATTGTAAGTGCTGCATCACGAACATTACCTGTCCAAATTTTTTCTGGTTTCTTTGTCATTCAAATGTATCCCCTATTCGCAATTTCGAACCTACTCCGCGCAAATAATCTACTGCGGACATTTTCTTTTTTCCAGCTGGCTGTAATTCATTTATTCTAATTGCTTCTTCAAAACCTGTTTGAACAACAATATAATCAGTTTCTATTTTCACTACAGTTCCTGGTCGTTCTTTTGTATTCACTTGAATTGTATCTGCTTTCCAAATCTTAACCGTTTGTTCATCTAGCGTCGTATAAGCAACTGGCCATGGGTGTAAACCACGAATTTGGTTGTGTATTTGTAGTGCAGATTTGTTCCAATCGATTCTCTCTTTCTCACGCGAAATATTTTTTGCATACGTTACTAAAGATTCATCCTGTTTCACACGGTTATTTGTTTTGGAAATGATGGACGGTAATGTTTCTTTTAATAAATCCGAACCGACCTCACTTAATTTTTCAAACAGAATGCCAGTATCATCTGAATGCCCAATAGTGATTTCACTTTGTGAAATAATATCCCCTGCATCGAGTTTTTCTTCCATATACATAATCGTTACACCTGTTTTTCCTTGCCCATCGATAATTGCTTGATGAATCGGAGCACCTCCACGATACGCTGGCAATAAGGATGCGTGCACATTAATACAGCCAAGCTCTGGTATCTCTAGTAACTCTTTTGGCAATAGTTGTCCAAAAGCGGCAGTTACGATTAAATTTGGTTTTAAAGCAATAATTTCATTTAACTCCTCGGAACCTTTAAGTTTTGTTGGCTGGATTATTGGTAGACCGAGTTTCACAGCTTCTTCTTTTACTGGAGGAGCAGTTAATACTTTTTTCCTTCCAACTGGACGATCTGGCTGAGTTACAACTGCTAGCACATTATATCCTTCTTCTACAAGCATTCTTAATATTGGAGCAGAGAATGCAGGGGTTCCCATGAAAACAATATTTGTCATGATTCATCCTCCTCATTCTCTAGTTCTTCCAAGTCTACATAACGTATGATTTTTGAAGTGAATAAAACACCGTGTAAATGATCTATTTCATGTAAAATGGCTCTCGCTTCATAGTCTTCTGCTTCTAATTCATATAAAGCACCATCTCTATCTTGTGCTTCAACTTTTACATAAAAAGGACGTTCTACTTCCCCATAAATATCTGGAAAGCTTAAACAACCTTCTATTTCAATCTCAGAACCGCTAATTTCAACTACTTCCGGATTAATCATTTCAATGACTTCTTGTCCTTCTCCCAGGTCGACGATAGCAACTTGAATCGTTTCTCCAACTTGTGGGGCTGCAAGTCCAATTCCATCGGATGCAATCATCGTGTCGTACATATCATCTAAAAGCGATGCTAGTTTTTCATCAAAAACCTTTACTTCTTTACATTTTGTCGTAAGTAATTCATTTGGATGTGTAATAACTGGTAGTATTGCCATATCTTTTCCTCATTTCAAACATAATCAATTTTGCCTCGCCGTAATTGCATCCAAATTTTGAATCGAGCTAGAGGCATACAGGATGTAAGTCATGCAGTCGTTGCGACTGGACATCGCGAACTTAGACTGCCTATCTTAACTCCTTTCAAAATTTGTGACATCCGCCGGAGGCTAGGGCAAACAGGATGTTGGTCACTCAGGCGATGCCGCAGGACGCGGCGTTCTAGCCAGAGTTCCATTATTCAGCTGTTTTATTTGTTGAATAAAGTTATAAAATAGTGGATGGATCTAGATCAACTGATAAGATGATTCCTTTTTTTATCCACTCTGTACGATATATTTTTATTAGTTGCTGTAACTTTTCGATTAATAATGGCTCTTTTTTGTATTTTATCAAACATTGGTAACGATATCTATTTTGTATCTTACTAATAGCACTTGATGTTGGACCGACAACCATTGTCTGCTCTGATAAATTCGCTCTTAACCAATCCGTCGCAAGCCTTGCATATTCAGACGCAATCATGACGTTTTCGTGTGTTACTTGGATTAAAGTTAAATAATAAAATGGAGGATATTCATATTGTTTTCGGACTTGCATTTCTTTATGATAAAAAGGTTCATACAATTGAGCCTTCGAAAGCTCGATTGCATAATGCTCTGGAGTATATGTTTGAATATATACTTTCCCTTCTTTATCATGTCTACCCGCTCTTCCACTTACTTGTGTCATCAATTGGAACGTTTTTTCGGCCGCACGGAAATCTGCTAAATGTAAAGTGGTATCTGCATTTAGAACGCCTACTAACGTAATATTTGGAAAGTCTAATCCTTTCGCAATCATTTGCGTGCCAAGTAAAATATCTGCTTCACCGTCTCCGAACTGCTTCAAAATTCGCTCATGCGATCCTTTTGTTCTTGTTGTGTCTACATCCATTCGAAGCACTCTTGCATAAGGAAATAGTTTTGCAATTTCTTCCTCTACTTTTTGTGTCCCCGTTCCAAAGAAACGAATATGATCACTCGCACACTCCGGACACTTCGTTGGGACTGGCTCTTCATGCCCACAGTAATGACATTTAAGCTGTTCCCCAGCACGGTGATACGTAAGGGAAATATCGCATTGTTTACATTCCACTACTGTTCCACAGTCTCGACATAAGACAAAAGAAGAAAATCCTCGTTTATTTAAAAACAACACAATCTGCTCTTTTTTATCAAGTTTTTCTCTTACCGCCTCAGCTAGATCTATACTAAACATGGAACGATTTCCATTTTTCAACTCCGCCCTCATATCGACAACGTTGACAGTCGGCAATGCTTGCTCTTTCGCACGCATTTTCAATGTTAATAATGTATAAACACCTTTAGATGCACGTGCATACGATTCAAGAGAAGGTGTTGCACTCCCTAGTATGACAGGGCAATTGTGAAATCCACTACGCCAAATAGCAACATCTCTGGCATGGTACCTTGGAGTATCTTCTTGTTTGTAAGTAGATTCATGTTCTTCATCTAAAATAATTAAACCAAGATCTTTAAATGGAGCAAAAATAGCGGATCTTGCGCCAACTACCACTTTTACTTCTCCACGCCAAATTTTACGCCATTCATCGTACTTTTCACCGATCGATAAACCACTGTGCATAACAGCAACTTCATCACCAAAACGTAATTTGAATCGACGTGTCATTTGTGGAGTTAAAGAAATTTCTGGAACAAGCATAATTGCTTGCTTCCCTTTTAATATCGAATTTTCAATAGCATTTAAGTAAATCTCTGTCTTACCACTTCCAGTTATACCGTGAATTAGAAATGTTGTGCTTTCTGCATGTTCCTGGGCATAATTAATCTTAGCAAGTGCCGCAGTTTGTTCATCTGTCAGCTGGAATCTTTGGTCCTTGTCATCGTATTCTAACGAAGAGATTTCACGATATATTTCTTCTTTGTCTTTTTCTAAAACATTTTTTTCTATCAATGCTTTAATCGTATTATTATTTGTGTTAGCAGTTTCTTTTAATTCTTCCAATGTAAAGGAGGATTGTTCTTGGATTAATAACCATTCCATTAATTCCTTTTGTTTGATTGCTTGTTTCGTTAGATTTCTTAATTGCTCTTGAATGAATTCTTTATCTGCTATGACATGATACTTTGCAATTGTTTTCGCTTTCGCATGCTGTTTAATCACCGTCTCTAATTGCACAGCGCCTTGCGTTAAGTATTTTTTCATTTGTCGCAAGTAACCAACTTTTTCAATTACATCGTAAGAAACAGCTTCTTTTTTGCCAAACAAAGCTAGAAAGTTTTCGTCAATTTCGGAAGGATTGATTAATTTAATGTTTTTCTTATAGGTAGCACGTAAAGCAGCTGGTAGCATGACTTGAAGTGCATCAATTTCATAGCATAATGTTTTTTTCGTTAGCCATTTCGATAATTCCAAGAGCTCTTCTGTGACAACCGGCTCCACATCAATAATAGACTGAATTTCTTTTAACTTCGTAATGTCAATGTCAGTCTGTTCTTTTATGTTCGTTATAAACCCTTGCACTTTACGATTACCAAAAGGAACGTGAACACGGCTCCCCCGTTCAACTAGAGCTTCCAAGTGCTCAGGTACTATATAGTCAAATGGTCGGTCTATTGGATAAGCAGATACATCAACAATGACTTCTACAATCATTTCAGTTCATCTTTTTCTAGTTTTAGGATAGTTTGAAGCAGTTGAAGTGCAAGCTCCTTTTTAGGTAGATGAGGAAAATGTATTTCTACATCCGGTTTCCCAACTAAAGTAACGGAATTTGTGTCAGTTCCAAACCCAGATCCTTCTTCTGTCACATCATTTGCAACTATATAATCTGCATTTTTCTTTTCCAATTTCCCTTTTGCGTAATGAACTACATCATTTGTTTCTGCAGCAAATCCGATTAATAATTGCTTCGTTTTTCTTTTGCCTAGCTCTGCAAGAATATCGCTTGTCCGCTCCAAAACAATGGTCGAATCTCCTTGCTGCTTCTTCATCTTTTGACTATGTACTTCTTTCGGTTTGTAATCAGCGACTGCCGCAGTTTTAATGACAATAGAAGATGTATCAAATTGTTCCATTACAGCATCAAACATCTCTTTAGCACTTTCAACAGGAATTAGCGTAACGTTCGCAGGAGCATCTATACTTACGGGACCTGAAATTAAATACGTTTCCGCACCTAATTCGGCTGCGGCTTCCGCCATAGCATAACCCATCTTTCCACTAGAAAAGTTTGTTAAAAAGCGTACCGGATCAATTCTTTCTCTTGTAGGACCTGCCGTCACAACAACTTTTTGCCCTTGTAAAGGTAATTCTTTTGGTGAAAAATGAGACTCTACCAGATTTACAATTTTTTCTGGTTCCTCTAAACGACCTTTCCCTACATATCCACAAGCCAAAAAACCTTCAGAAGGTTCGATAAATGAATAACCGTCTTTTGAAAGTTGTTCGATATTGCGTATTACCGCAGCATTTTCATACATATGTACATTCATCGCAGGTGCTATCCAAACGTCTGCAGTTGTTGCAAGTAAAGTGGTAGTCACCATATCATCCGCAATTCCGTTCGCAAGTTTACCAATCACATTAGCTGTAGCTGGTGCAACAATAATTAAATCCGCCCAGTCTGCTAAATTAATATGCGCAATCACACTAGAATCTTTTTCATCAAATGTATCAAAATAGACATCGTTTCGAGACATAACTTGAAAACTTAAAGGTTGTACAAATTCCATAGCAGACTTCGTCATAATTACTTTTACGTCTGCTCCAGCTTGTGTAAGTTTACTTACAAGGGCAACCGCCTTATAAACAGCAATTCCTCCTGTTACACAAACAACAATCTTTTTAGAAGTTAACATCCAAAATTCTCCCCTCTAAATAACAACCTCCCAAAGAAATGTTTATTCTTTGGGAGGTGTTTGCTTCATAATCAAATTTGCCATGGCGAATAAACCCTTTATAAAATCAACTTTAATTCCCAGAGGCACTATCATTATTCAGCAAGCGTTTGTACGCGCTTCTGAATGAAGTTACATATTATACTTCGTCTTCGTAAATTGCATTTTCATTGGATGATTCGATTGTAAGCTCACCTTGCGCTACTTCTTCTAATGCTCGCCCAACTTGTTTAGCTGAAACATATGAAGTTAAGCGCTCGCCGCCTTCTTCTTGTAACTGTCTAGCTCTTTTAGAAGCTACACTTACTAACGAATATTTGGAATCGATTTTATTTTTTAATGAGTCTACTGATGGATATAACATTTATAATTCCCCTTCCAACATGGCTAAATATCTTTTTTCTACTCGTTCACGTCGACAATGTTCTGCAGCAACAATGGCATTTATTTTTGCACACGCTTTTGTAACTTCATCATTTTCAACTACATAATCATATAGATGCATCATTTCTAATTCTTGCCTAGCGGCTTGAATTCTAGAATTGATCACATCTTCTGTTTCCGTTCCTCTACCTATAAGTCGCTGTTCTAGTTCAGATAAGCTAGGGGGAGCTAAGAAAATATAAAGTGCTTCTGGAGCTTTTTGACGTACAACACTTGCTCCTTGAACTTCTATTTCTAAAAACACGTCTCTGCCAGAATCGAGTGTTTCATTCACATAATCAATCGGAGTACCATAGTAATTTCCTACATATGAGGCATATTCTAATAATTTCCCTTGTTCGATTAACTGTTCAAACTCTTCTTTCTGCTTAAAGAAATAATCTACTCCATCTACTTCGCCTTCACGAGGAAGTCTAGTCGTCATAGAGATGGAATATTCATAATTTGTTCCGGGCTCTGAAAACAATTCTTTTCTCACTGTCCCTTTACCGACACCAGAAGGGCCTGATAAAACGATCAATATACCTTTTTCTCTTCGCATAACGTCTCCTTCAAATACATGCATACTCCGTTTGCCTGTACATTTATAACAGTTTACATACTTTAATGATTATAACACAAGTTTCCTTTAAAATGATAAGATAATAAGAAAAGCATTATCTAGTCTCATTTAATGCGTGTACTACTCGGATTTATCGCTCTGGCATTCGCTTTCCGCGGGGCGAGCGCCGAGCCTCCTCCTTCGCTTACGCTACGTGCGGGGTCTCGTCTGTCTCGCTGATCCCGCAGGAGTCTCATGCCGCCGCGCTAAATCCTTTAAAATAAAGTTAAAATTTAGCGAATAGTTACTAATAAAAATACTATTTTAGAGTTTTCAGTAAACTGGCAAGGCGCTAGTGTAGTACAATTTTTTAGGAAAAAGTGAATTAAAATAAGAAACTGGCATCTGGAGCCAGATTAAAATAATGTTTTGAAAGAGGATACTATTATGGCTTTTGATGGTTTATTTACAATATCAATGAAAACTGAATTGCAGCAATTAATAACAGGGCGTATTTCGAAAATACATCAACCGAATGCGCAAGAAATTTTAATGCAAATTCGAGCACAAGGACAGAACTATAAATTATTGTTTTCTGTACATCCTTCTTATTCTCGCGTGCAAATTACAAACGAAACAATTGACAATCCTGCACAACCACCACTTTTTTGCATGGTTTTACGTAAGCACTTGGAGGGTGGAATCATTTCTTCTATTCGACAACATGAAACTGACCGAATTCTCATATTCGAAATTCAGAGTAAAAATGAAATTGGAGATGACATTACAAGAGAAGTTCATATGGAGATCATGGGCCGTCATAGCAACTTACTTTTAGTTGACCCTACTCGTAATCTAATTTTGGAAAGTATTAAGCATTTATCACCTTCCATGAATAGCTATCGAACTATTTTACCTGGTCAACCTTATATCGCACCTCCCACTCAAAACAAGCTCCATCCCTTAGAGTATTCGGAGGAACTGTTGAAAGTGATTCGATCAGTTAATGAATCGAAAGAAATTGTAGATCAAATTTCCGGTTTCTCTCCTTTACATGCAAAAGAATTACTTCATCGATTCCAAAACGATGCGAATCGTGCCGAAATTTACAAGAAGTATATGCAGGAATTTGAACAAGGTGGAGCTGCGATACAAATTGTCGAATCTAGCGGAAAAACGTATTATTCGCCGAATGAATTAACTCATCTAGCTGGTGACAAATTTAGTGAAGAAACGCTAGGAAATTTATTAGATCGAGTGTATTTTGCAAAAGCAGAACGCGACCGCGTAAAACAACAAGCAGGAGACTTAGAAAGATGGCTTCAGAATGAATTAAACAAATTGAAGCTAAAAATGAAAAAACTCCAAAAAGATTTTGAACAAGCGGAAAAACTAGATACATTCCAATTGTACGGAGAACTATTAATGGCAAACTCTTATTCAATTGAAAAAGGGCTAAAAGAAGTCGAGCTAGTGAACTACTACGATGAAGATGGCAAAACAGTTGCCATTCCATTAGATAATCGAAAATCAGCAACTCAAAATGCACAAGCTTACTTTAGTCGCTATACAAAAGCAAAAACTGCCTTACTGAAAATCGAACAGCAATTTGAAATAACAAAGGATGATATTGCATACTTCGAATTACTTCTTCAACAAGTAATGCAAGCATCTCCAACCGACATCGAAGAAATTAGAGAAGAACTAATGGAACAAGGCTTACTTAAAGCACGTGCTTCCAAAAAGAAGAAAAAACCGACGAAACCAACTCCTGAAAAATTCATTGCATCAGATGGCACAGAAATTTCCGTTGGTAAAAATAATAAACAAAACGATTTCGTTACATTTAAACTTGCAAAAAAATCGGACACATGGCTTCATACCAAGGATATCCCAGGATCCCATGTTGTTATACATTCGGATAATCCATCTGAAGTGGCACTGCTCGAAGCAGCTAATCTTGCAGCTTATTTTAGCAAGGCTCGTGAATCTGCTTCGGTGCCGGTAGATTATACTGTAATTAAGCAAGTGAAAAAGCCGAGTGGGGCTAAGCCGGGGTTCGTTATTTATTTTGAGCAGACAACGGTGTTTGTAACTCCGGATGAGGAAAAGGTTAGACTGATGAAGAAATAAAAAAAAGATTATCAGAATAGCTTGATAGCTATTTTGATAATCTTTTGTTTTATTTTTGGGAGTAGAAATGATTAATACATAATAGATAAAAAGAATTTACTATTCCTTTTATCACCATTTGAAATTTGAAGATTAACTTAATAGAGTGTTTTATGGTGCCAGGCACAGAGACTATTTTGAATAGTTTGCGTGCCTGGACACTATGCACTTCAGTGCCTTTTTTAAATTCATCATGTTGATATGGCGTTAAGGATATTTTTCTATCAAATGAAAATGTGTCCACCAATGCTTCACGATTATCATCTGATTAGAAACTCATTTTACTTCTCTTTCATACTAAAACTTTGCAATCAACTCTTTACAAGTGTTCTACCACCAGCAATACCAGGATGTGTCATTTCAAATGGATCTAATATTAAATCTAATTGTTCTGCCGTTAAAGCGCCAGATTGTATACAAAGTTCACGTACAGAAGCTCCGGTAGCAATGGCTTCTTTTGCAATTTGAGCTGCAAGTTCGTATCCGATATGTGGATTTACTGCAGTGATAATTCCCACACTATTTTCAACGTATTCTCTTAAACGTTCTTTATTCGCCGTAATGCCTACTAAACATTTTTCAGTAAATACTGTAAATACATTATTCATGATCGAAATGGATTGGATTAAATTATAAAATAGAACCGGTTCCATGACATTTAGTTCAAATTGGCCAGCTTCAGAAGCTGCAGAAATGGTTAAATCATTCCCCATGACTTGGAAAGCTACTTGGTTCACGACTTCAGCCATTACGGGATTTACTTTTCCAGGCATGATCGATGACCCAGGTTGACGAGCAGGTAATTTGATTTCAAATAAACCATCACGTGGTCCAGAAGCCATTAAGCGAAAGTCATTTGCGATTTTTGACATATTAATCATACAAACTTTTAAATTTGCAGATACTTCCGTATAACAATCTGTATTTTGAGTAGCATCCACTAAATGTTCGGCACATTTTAATGGTAAGCCACTGAATTCACTAAGATTTCGAACGACTAATTCGATATATAAAGGATCCGCATTTAATCCTGTACCAACGGCAGTTGCACCCATATTGATGTCATATAAGTGTTGTCTCGAGAGTGAAATACGATCAATGTCACGTGAAATGACACGACTATATGATTCAAATTCTTGACTAAGTAAGATTGGCACGGCATCTTGAAGATGAGTACGCCCCATTTTAATAATACCTTCAAATTCTTTTGCTTTCGAAACAAATGCTTTTTGCATTGTTTTAGTAGCTTCGAGTAATTGATCCATTAAGAACAAAACTGCGATATGTGTAGCCGTTGGGAATGCATCATTTGTTGATTGGGACATATTAATATGGGTATTAGGGCTAATGCGTGTATAATTCCCTTTTTCTTCTCCCATTAACTCAAGGGCACGATTTGCAATGACTTCGTTTGCATTCATATTAATTGATGTTCCAGCACCACCTTGAATAGGATCGACAATAAATTGGTCATTCCATTTTCCAGCAATGACTTCATCACATGCTTGAATAATCAATTGTCCGATTTCTTTCTCCAACATGCCAACTTCCATATTTGCTAATGCTGCAGCTTTTTTCACAATACCTAAAGATTTTATAAGTTCCGGGTGAATTCGATATCCCGTAATCGGAAAGTTTTCGACTGCTCTCATGGTTTGAACACCATAATAAGCATCTTTCGGAATTTCTTTTTCCCCTAAAAAATCTTTTTCCATACGAAACTCTGTGGTAAACATTATCATAATCTCCATTTCTAAGAAAACGTTTATTTTAGTATATTATTCAACTGTTAATAGATTAACACAATTTAATAATAATCCAAGATTATTCGACTACATATTTTCTACATAAAAAATTTAAAGTTTTACGATGTTAATTCATTTTACTACTTCGTTTATTTTTTGAAACTTAAATTAATGCGTCCGCCATCACAATTTCAAGGGTTTGGTTTTCCTTGGCTCCTAAATTAATTTCATATGGGATTACATTTTCATTTTCTTCATTCCTAATAATGCGGATTTCGGGACGCCCCGCGGCTTGATAATTATATTGAGTGACGATTCCTGTCCGACCATCGTTTAATGTTATGGTTAAGCCTGGTGGATAGATGGCGATACACCCTTTAAATAAGTTGACTTGAACAGGGTCGAATTGAGTTCCACTTCCGGCATACAGTATTTCAAGCCCTTTATGAGGCAACACAGCCGCCATAAATGCTCTTGGGTTTGTTACGGCATCAAAGACATCGGCAACACTGATGATTTTCGCATATTTATGAATTTCATCTTCCTTTAATCCTCTTGGATATCCCATTCCATCGATTCTTTCGTGGTGCTGCAATGCACAGTGAGCTACTGGCAATGGGATTTCATGGATTTTACGTAGTGTATCGAAGCCCATTTTACAATGTTGTTTGATTAGGGCATATTCCTCTAACGTTAAATCCCCCGGCTTATTTAATAGATCTAGCGGAATATACACTTTTCCTAAATCATGTAACATGGCTCCCAATCCGATTTCTTCGATATTCTTAAGGGGCAATCCATTTTCGAGAGCTAGCTGACAAGCATATATAGAAACGTTTAACGAATGATTGAACACATAATTTTCATGTATTTTTGTCGAAGCTAGTAAATTCAATGCATTTTGATTGTCTGTTAGTGACGCCAGTATATCCTTAAATACTTTTTGAAAGCCTCGTATTGCTCTACCTGATTTCATCATCCCTTGAAGATTTGATTTTGAATCGCTTAAATCTATTAATGTTTGGAACCCTTCAGTAATCGTATTTAAGGCTTCTATACGTAACTCTTCAGGTATAGACTCAATGACCTCTATTCCTTCAGATACCTCATCTTCTATGTAAACAGTTGAAACATTATATTTCTGCAACTTAGGGATGATACGATCAATTAGTTCTGCGCCCTTTGTTAGAAGAATTTTGCCTTTGTCATTATATATCGGTTTACCTAGTTTCATTCCTGGCTGCACTTTATCAATTTTTACTAACCGCATTTTCCAAGCGTCCCCTTTCTAAGTACAATGAGTCAATTGTACTTATAGTTGATGTCATGCTCATACAAAAGGTAATAACTATGTATAGTACTATTATAGTATAAATGCAGGTAGAAGAGAATAGTCGTGATTATACGGAAGTGTTTAAAATTACAGATACCTATAAGAGAATTCAAACAATTAAAGCATAGGGTTATAGATTATTACGGTCTGTCTCAATACTATGACTTGCGTGTCAATCATATTTGAACATCACATTCCTCCTTGTACAAAAAAACACCTCGTTTAAGATACCAAAATAGGCATCGAAAATTAGGTGCTTCCTTAATTTTAAAATTATTAAATTAATTTTTTGTCATATGTCATAAGATATTAGAAACCAATTGAATATTACCGACTGTCCACTCACGTTTTGTTAAATCTACCAGCGTCTAATATAATTCGAAATTATTCTAGAACCTAGTCGTTTTACGGTTCACTTTGGTACAAAAATGAGGTTTTATTTATGTTTTTAAAATTAATTGCACTAACTTACCTACAAGTAATATGACCTTTTATATAAATTGATTAATTGTCCCTTTAATATATTTAGGTAGAATTAATGCCCCCTCCATATACTCTTTTAAAGAAAACATCGTTGGTTTACAGTTCCCGCCAACTCCAATTATGATGCTTAAATCTTTTGGTGAATAGACAACTGTATGCAACGTACCAAAGTACTCTTTATAGTGTTTAAAAAATATCGGGGAACTTTTACCTTTAAGTAGAGTTCAAAACAGAACGTATGTGTGATATAATTTAAACATAATAGATAGGTACTCAAGGGTGGTTGGCTCACTCCCGTTCGAAAGGGGGTGGTGCCTGTGTCAGTATTCGAAGCATTAATGTTTGCAGTAGCCTTTGCAACATTGGTCGTAGTGATTCTGTCATTTAACCATAAAAAATAACCCATCCTTGAGTTAGAGCTCAGATGGGTTAATTCTATCAATCAGCCAATCCCCTTGAGGGAACCGCCTATTATATTTGACCGCTTGATGCTACAACATCAAACGGTCTTTTTTAATGTACTCGGTTATTACTTTTAGTATACGTCTGTGTCCTTTCTTTTTCAAGTAATTAATATCGCATGACACCATAGTACCAGGTTCTAATTCTATTATCTCAATATTTTTTTATTTGGCAGACATCTATAATTTCCTCTTATTTCTTTGCTTAACTCCTAACTATTTCTTAATATCAATAATAACCATTACTTGCAAGTACGTGGAAACATACAATGATTCGATTGTTTTTATCGCCACACTTGTAGTAATTTACTATGTTTCCATCTATTACTATTTAATAAATTTGCAATAAGCTCCCTCCTATTCACGCTTTCTTAATCGGCCAGTATTCAATGCGTCAACATAATGCACCTCATGGTGGGTGAGATACTCCAATTATTACCCCTTTGGAATACTTTCAACATTCGGAAACAATTATCTTTTCTAGGTGTGCGAAAACGAGTTCCGACTGGCCAATCTCAAAATTATTTGTGTTTTAGATGACACTAATTATGGGAAGTATAAGCATAATCTCTCTTGCAAACCTTCTAAGACTTCTTCAGGCACTCCCCTGACCTTGATATCCCTACCAAGGAAAAGTAACCAATTTGTTATTTCGGCCAATTCTTCTGAATTATTAACATTGATAAAAGTCTTTAGAATGGCTGTGGTTTGGTAAGGATTTGTATAGGAAATTGAAACTTTTAAAGGATGATATTTTTTGAACTGAGCAATCGCCTTTGGACCAAGTTCAAGGACAAGGTTAATTACTTCTTCCTGCTTGCTTAGTTTTTCTAAAATCTTTTTCTTACTTAATCCTTTGTTCGTAGGGTTTGGTTTAACATTGGTGAGATTGTCGACGGGAAAAATCTTCCTCTCTTCATCTTTTAAGTCAAAGCCTTCAATCAGCCAATGGCCTTTTTCATGATAAAGGTGCAAGAGATAAATTGAATAAGACTTTGTTACCTTCTCTTCTGTGATACTAATCAATAAATTGCTATCCAAAAGAAGGATCTGGATGAGTTTTTCTAACATAGGTTGGGGTAAGTCTGACAGATCAAGTAAGTCGGGATTATTGGGGTTGGTCCCTTCAAAAAGCAAGATTTGATTTAAAAGAACAAGGTCATCTTGCTGGTTTTCTGAGATGAGACCTAGTAATTTTTCAGCTAAAGACTGACGACTTTTTAGATAAGGTAGTTGTTTATTTCTTGTGGCCATAAAGGCAATAAAAAGAGCTTTGATCTCATTATCGGTAAAGCGAACAGTAGGCAGGACAGAGTTGTTCATGACAAAATAACCCCCGTCCCTTCCAACTTCAGCGATAAGTGGCATCCCCATGGCTTCAATTTCTCTGATATCTCTAATAGCTGTCGAACGAGAAATGTTAAATTCTCGCATGATTTCAGAAATTGTAAAATGGGAGCGGTTGTTGATATACCGCATGATGATATTAATCCGTTCAACTTTTTTCATTGTGATCTCCTAAACAGTATCATTTTTTGACATAATTTAAGGTTATTATAAACCTATCAAGTGAAAAGACAAATCATTTGATTAATTTTAAAAAAAGGAAGGTTTTGAATATGGCGGATTATATCCTAGGAGAAAAAGACAGCTTTACAGTTTTAGGAATTGGAACTGAGCTTAAGAGCGATTACACAGACTTTGCTGGCATAAACAAGGAAAAGGCAGACTTTTGGCAGACTGTCAGCCAAGATGGAACGCTTGACACTTTAAAATCCATAGCTACAAATGATTACGTTTTTGCCGTGAACGAAGCAGTGAATAATAAGATGATGCATTATGCTGGTGTCATGACAGAAGCATCGATACCAGAAGCAACGAGAGTAATCCAATTTCCTAAAGGGGAATACCTTATTGTTAAAGGGGAAGCGAATACGGCTGATGAGTTGAGTAATAAGCTAGCTGGCATTGCCTTTGGTCAAGTCTTACCAGAAGCAAAGGATTTTGCCTATGTTGGTGGTCCAAATACTACGGTTGAGATGGGGCAACAAAACGACTTAGTATATGGTGAAATGTGGATTCCTGTTGTTAGGAAATAAAGTGATAAAAGGAGAGATGGAAATGTCCTATATCGTCGATTTTAAAAATGTGTCTACGGTTGGTTTAGAGTCTTCACCCGTAGCAGAAGCGCTTGCTGGTTTACGCGCTAATGAAGCCCGTTACTTTATGAACAAATACAAGCATGAATTTACGGTTATACCAGCTAGCGAAAGCCAGGAGACCCTTGATTATGTGAACCGAATTTTGAAAGTAGAACGTGATATTGAGTTTGCGGCCAAACCTTTAGAAACATCGCGTTTCCAAGTGGAAAATATCCAATTTGCCTACGTCATTTATGAGGATGGTCTTGTGCTCAACGTCATGTATACGGTTGATGTTGATGGCCCTAAGAAGCGAGCTGTTGGTTTTAAGCTTTCTGAAGAGATGGAGATACCAAAGGAGCTAGAAGGAAAGTTTAAGTTTGCTAGGCAGAAGTCTAAACTAGCTGGAACAATTCGGGGCTCGTACTTTGTAATTAAAGGAGAATATTAAAGTAGGAAAACAAGTGAAGGAATCTAGACATTTTTAATATTTGGTCATTCTTCAAATAATAGAACTGCACCTCTTCATCAAATTAGAGTGTGCTCTTACTTTTTCGCAAAAACCGACAGGGTTCTCCTTGATGTATCTAAACACAAAGTAGAGTTTGACCATAAAATATACATTAACATATAAGAGAAAGCCACTCCTTTTTTGGAGTGGTTTTACAATTTAATGTTAAATATCTTAGGATTATCAACTTAATTTCTTCCTAGTCTGATAAAACTTATCTTTTTCTTTTAGTCAATCAATTACTAGATTCCTAAAAGCTATTAATTCCAACTTTTTAGGTAAGGAAATAACTGGTACTCCATTAATATCAATTAATTTAAATTGAATTTGCAACATAGTACAACCTCTACCCTAGCTGCTTCTTGATATAAACAGTTTTAAAGCAATTAATGATACATATGGTTATTATTTTGACGACCAAATACTCCAAGACTTTACTACGAGAATTCCATTAGCATAGGCATTCTCATTGTACTATCAGACTAGTATACGCAATTGGAAACCTCATACACTACTTGCGACAACGCTCTTTACAAAGAGCAACGGGCGAAATAGCATTTTTCGAAGCCAGATAGACGAGCATAATGCGGTTTCAAAATAGATACTTCTCATCGCACTTTTATTATTCCATCCAGTATGGAAAAGCCATTAGAATCAAAGAACAGCTAAACCTTGCGATCCATAGTAAGGAAAGTTAGTCCATGCAGCAATTTGCAATCTTACTAGACTACCTTCATTTTGGATATTAAATACTGATACTGTCCCCTGATTTCCGTTAAGAGTGTAAAAATGCCTACCATCTTTACTCACTCCAACATCCATAGGCAGACCTGGTGCTATACCTGGCGGAGTACTGGAAATATGCCGTACCACCGACAGTGCACCATTGGGATCGATTCGGTAGGTGGAGATAGTGCCGCTTAAAGTGTTAGTAATGAATGCAAAACGCTCATCCTTAGTTGGTACAACCCAGCAAGCAGTCTTATATCCGTTTGGTACAGAGCCGCTAATCACATGAAGGATCCCGTCGGTGCTCAATGAATAAGAAGAAAGCGCGTTTGAAGCTGCTTCTGTTACTAATAGTATTCCAGAGGATAGAAAATAAGTGCCCAATGGTCCTTGGCCATATGAATCATTTACGATTGGTCCTGTAACCGTCCCATTTTTATTTACATTGAATACACTTAGATGGCTTGAAGTAAGTTCGGATACAAGGATTTTACTGCCATCAGGAGTAAATAGAACCTGCGCCGGTTGGGCATTAAAAGTACTGAGAGATTGGGTGGATCCGGGAATAGGAGTAATGCGTCCGTTATCATCGATGTGAAATCCAGTGATATTAGATGAAAAATTATTTGCAGCATTACCTACATTGGAAACATAGACAAGAGTACCAAACATATTCACACTATTGGGCTGAGCACCTCCTGATGGCTTAACATCCACAAGGACAGGTGTTCCACTTTCGGTTATGATGAAACTACTGATACTATGACTTCCTGCGTTAACTGCAAGTAGGAAACGTCCGTCACGGGACAAAGTTAGGGCACCTTGTGAAGCAAGTGGATCAACGCCATCGTTTGCTGTTGCAGTGGATACTTCCTTTGTTCCAGTACCTCTACCATGTGTCGGGTAAGATCCGACAAAAGTGAGCATTCCATTCACGTCCCGGTAAAAGGCAATGATTTCATTCATTACTTCATTATTAGTCATAATGTAGACCATACTCACACTCGTACGATAATACTTGTTCATTATCTGCATTTTATCACTCTCCTCCTTTCATAGTTTTATATGACTCTTTTGCCATTTCAATTCCCTAACTTGATGTAAATTATTTTACAACGAGAGGTTGACTTTCATCCGATTAACCAGAAATGTTAATTCAACAAAAAAAGATCGCAAAAGCGATCAATCATCAGTTAACAAAAGCCCCTTATTAGTGTCGGGTACCAGGTTCTGACACACTTCAGAATTCAACGAGATCCCAAAACCATTCATTGTACATGTATCTAGTACCTTTCACTTGACCCTTTTCAACATTTCGGAATCCAGAATATGTTAAATATCTTAAAAAGTATCCATAAAAAGAATGTATATAGCGCACTTTCAAGTATATTTACAATAAGGACAAATAAAAGTGAGCCAAAGTCTTCATATTTATTGAACGATATTCGCCATTGTTACAGCAATCCCCTCTCATCTTTATTCTTTCTTTTATAAGATAAGTATCTTATAATTCAAATGAACGGAAGAGATGGTTAGTGGAGGGATTTTATGGCTTCAGAGATAGATGAAAAAAGTAAGAATGGTAAGGAGATTGTAGAGCACTTTTTTTCTCCTTTAGTTGAAGGGATAGCTCTACTTTCTTCGTTAATAGAATCAAGTCAGCATGAGTATGCAAAATCGGATCATGCTCTGTTAATAAAAGAGTTATCGAAAGATTCACAGGATTTTATTGGTCAATGGCGTGAGAAAACAGAGTGGGACTTCTTACAAATTTTAAATCTACTTCTACCTTGTCCTTACTTTTATGATGTTGATTTGTTTCAAGAAAAGGTATCTAATTTGAGCGACGAAGATTATGTATATCACTTTTTAGGAGAGGCAGTTCCGTTAACACAAATTGAAAAATTGCTGGAAACACCTTCTTTATTACATTCTATTGATGAGCATATTCTGTGGGATTCTGAAGAAAAACGTCATTTTATTTTTGATTTTATATCAAATATAGCGTTTTATCGTGACCAAATTTCTAAACTGCAGTTTAAGGTTACTCACTCGAAGGTTTTAGAACAAGCGATAAATAAAAGAAAAGAATTGCTAGATAAAGCAATCGTTGATTTGAAATCCATTGCGTTAGAACCACTGGCTTTAGCTCAGTACGTCATGGGGAAAGCATTTAAACGAACAAGTCTTTATAAAATGTATTATTTTATTCCTTCGTATTATTTTACACCTCATCGAATGCGTATTTTCAATTCAGATATTTGTATCGTGTTATACGGATGTGCTGCTCCATTATCTGATAATCGAGAGACTAGTGTGGATTTGTCTTTACAATTGAAAGCTCTTTCTGATCATAACCGACTCTTAATATTACGGATGCTTTCAAGCAACAAGGAGTATGGCGCGAAGCTCGCTGAATATTTAGGAATAACTACTGCAACTGTCTCACACCATTTGGAAATTTTAAAAAAAGCAGGCTTTGTTAAAGAGGAGAAAGTTGGTACGATTAAATACTTTTCAAGTAATCAGGAACATACGCAATCTACTTTTAATGAAATCCAAAAATTTATATCCCCCGGCATTTAGTCCAGTCTGATTTAATCAGATTGGGCTTTTTTGATTTCCAATAAAAAATGTGATTGACAATTACATCACTTATAATATAGTCTTCTTATAAGATAATCATCTAATATTGAGGGGTGCTTTGTATGAGTAATTGTATAATCGATGTTTCGAATGTAAAAAGAAGCTACAAGACAGAAGTTGGTTTAATTCGTAAAAAGAAAAAGGAAGTAGAGGCTTTAAAAGGAATTTCATTCTCTGTTAATAAAGGAGAAATTTTCGGATTGCTTGGGCCAAATGGAGCTGGCAAAACTACTATGATTAAAATCTTAACGACGATGTTAATACCAACGACAGGAAAAGTTTCTGTCATGGGACTTGATCCTGTAACAGAGCATATGCAGCTGCGACCACATATCAATTTCATACTTGGTGGAGAACGTAACTTATATTGGAGATTATCTGCTTATGATAATTTAGCTTATTTTTCTGATTTATATAAAGTACCTCGTCATGAACAAAGGCAAAGAATTAATGATTTGCTAGCATTGGTTGGTTTACAGGACGTCGCTAATCAAAAAGTCGAGACATTTTCAAAAGGGATGAAACAGCGATTGCAAATTGCAAGGGGACTAGTTAATAAACCAGAAATCTTATTTCTCGATGAACCTTCTATAGGACTTGATCCAGTAAGTGCAAGAAAACTTAGAGAAATTTTACGGCAACTAAATGATAGCGGAACAACGATTCTCTTAACTACACACTATATGTATGAAGCAGATGAGCTTTGTGACCGTATTGCTTTTATTGATAAAGGGCAGCTTGTTGCAATTGATACCCCACAAAATCTCAAAAAGAAAACGGATCAAATATCTATTATTGAGTGCAAAATTATTGGAGCTAAGGACGAGAAATTAGATTTATTAGCAACACTCACAAATATTCACCATGTCCAAATTGAACACCAAGACTATTTCACGAACATTCGATTGCATACAAATGAACCGCAGGCGGTTATTCCATTGATATATGATTTGATGGAGGATGAAGAAATAATGGATTTATCCATTATGAAACCTTCTCTTGAGGATGTATATGTAAGCATTATAGGAGGAAAATGACATGAATCCAACTATAAGAGCATTACTTCATACAATAAAGGTTCATATGGGACTATCTATTGCGCGGCCTATGTTTCAGTTTATTATTTGGATATCCCCCCTCTTTCTTGCGACAATTTCGTTTTTTATTTATGGCTCTGAGTCTCCGGAGAAGATCTTTCAATATGTTGTACTCGGCTCTGGATTCATGGCACTTTGGTCTTCCATAGTTTATTCATCTGCAAGCGATGTGAATCGAGAACGTTACTACGGGACTTTGGAAATTATTTTTGTGTCCCCTACTTCCTTCTCCATCATTTTAGTAGGAAAAATTATTGGGAATACACTTTGGGGATTACTTTCGATGATTATATCTTTTATCTACCTAGTCCTCATTTTTAGAGTTGAAGTTTCTATCGTCCATCCTTTATTTTTTATAGGTTCTCTTATTTTTGTATTTTTTGCTTTATCTGTTTTTTCTTTTTTCCTGTCACTAGCATTTACATTATCTCGACAAGCGGAAGCGCTTATGAACTTCATTGAGTATCCTATTTATTTAATTTGCGGTTTTATGTTTCCTGTTGCGATTTTGCCAATATGGGTTAAACCAATTTCTTATATTCTCCCTCCGACGTGGGCAATCGAGTTGCTTCGTGAAGTAACTATGGAAAATGCCACTTTTTCATTAATCGGAAAACCATTGATTGTTTTACTGTTTCTAACAATAATTTACGTGGTACTAGGCGTTTTTTGTTATAAAGCAGTAGAAAAGAAAGCAAGAATTCTTGGAAAGTTGGGGGTGTATTAAATGATAGAATGTTTGGAGCGATTTGGTCGCCACAGTTTATTATCATATAAAGCATTATTTGGTTGGTTAGACCCAAAAGTATATTTGCTTGTAATGGTGTTAAACCCACTCAGTCAGCTTTTATTTTTTTCTGTTCTAGTAAACTATGTATACAAAGGTGAAGGTCTTTCTGGTTATATTGGTTCCAACGCACTTCTTCTTTGTGTCATGAATTCCGTTTTTGGCATTATGTCCGTTATTACTTCGGATAGAGGGATGGGTACACTGCAACTTGTTATGACGTCCCCTGTAAATAAAGCAGGTCTATTCTTATCTAGATCTATTGCACATGTTTTGAATGGGTTAATTACTTCTGGACTTGGGCTTTTATTTGGAATCATTATTTTCCAAGTTTCCATTCCTTTTGAAGCTCTTTTACCTTTGTCATTCGTATGGGCTGTGTCTATCTTTTCTGCATGTGGACTTGGGTTAATTGTTGGTTGCTTTTGTCTTTGGACGCCTTCGATGCATTTATTGTCCAATTTACTAGCGAGTATTTTGTTATTATTGAGTGGTGCAAACTACCCGCATTCGATTATGCCTGAATGGTTAGGCCATTTTTCGCAATTCATTCCATTGACAAGAGGGGTTCAGTTAACGAAGGCAATCCTAAATGAAGGAGATTATTCACTTGTATTAACTCTATTGGGAGAAGAATTTTTGTTAGGGTGCTGTTTCTTTGTTATTAGTTTTGTATTTATAAAACATGCAGAATACTTATCGAGAGTAAAAGGAACGATGGATTTAAACTAGATGTTTCCGCTTCGGTGTCGTTGGATTATACGGTGCTTAAGCAAGTGAAGAAGCCAACCTGGCGAAACCGGAGTTGGTGATTTATATTTAGCAGAATACCTTGTTTGTTACTCTGGATAAAGAGAAGATTAGACATATGAAAAATAACAAAAGATTATCAGGGTAGCTTGATGGGCTATTTTGATAATCTTTTGTTAAACCCATTAAAGTTGCCGCTTTTGCTCTTTTCCCTTGATTCAGGCTTCTGCCCCATCCAAAAACAACAATCATTTAGAAAACAGCCTTTTTTAATACCCTTAACGTTTTTCCTATTGGTAGAACAATTTTTTCAAAAACATATGTTTATCAGGATCGTTCCTAAACCATAGAAGGATAGCAAGCAAGGAACAATTCTGATACAGCTGCCATCTGAAAGGGTGTTATATACAGAATAGGAAAGAAATATTCTCTAATTCCCTTGTTCATTACTTTAGATGTTCATTTAGAACGTTCTCTTCCAGGACATCAAATGTATCGCCATATACTTTGATAATATGCTTTTCTCCCCATGTACATAGCGAATTTAAGATACCTTGTAAGCTCCAACCATATTCACTTAGCTCATACTCCACTTTTGGAGGAACTTGATTATAAACAATTCTATTAATGACTCCATCTACCTCTAATTCGCGTAATTGTTGGGTTAACATCTTCTGTGTAATATCTGGCATAAGACGTTTCAATTCACTTGTTCGTTTCTTACCATTTGTTAAATGGCATAGAATCACACATTTCCACTTTCCTCCTATCACTTCCAACGTTGCTTCTACTGAAATATTGTATTTCTTTTTCTTCATATATATTTCCTCCTCATGTATAGGAACTTATAAGTACCTATAGTACTTTAAAGTTCCTATAATACTATTAAGTGCGTACTTCTCTATTTATTTTATATGTATCATAATAGCATTTATCGGTCGAGTTTTAATGTAATTATTTTTTAGTTTACTTAAAACAAGATCGTTCATACATTACCAAATTATTAAGGAGGAGAAAAATGCCTTTAGATAAAAAACAAAGCACATTAGCTCTATTAGCTTTAGCTATCAGTGCATTTGCAATAGGAACAACAGAATTTATCAGTGTTGGCCTATTACCATTGATAGCGAATGATTTACAAATATCTGTTACGACAGCAGGCTTAACAGTTTCCTTATATGCATTAGGAGTAACTTTTGGGGCACCGATTCTAACATCTATTACCTCTAGTATGTCACGAAAATCATTACTACTTTGGATTATGGTTATTTTTATTATAGGCAATAGTATTGCAGCTAGTGCGACAAGCATCGGTGTATTACTTGTTGCTCGTGTTATTTCTGCCTTTTCACATGGAGTTTTTATGTCCATTGGTTCGACCATCGCTGCAGATTTAGTACCAGAAAATCGAAGAGCTAGTGCCATATCCATTATGTTTTCAGGACTCACGGTAGCCACTGTAACAGGTGTACCATTGGGAACATTTATTGGACAACAATTTGGCTGGAGAATGGCCTTTATCATCATTATTGTCATCGGAGTTTTAGCCTTAATCGCGAATAGTATCCTGATTCCATCTAGTTTACGAAAAGGTACTCGTACAACGTTTCGGGATCAGTATAAATTAGTGACAAATGGTCGCTTATTACTTCTATTTATTATTACTTCCTTAGGTTATGGAGGAACATTCGTTGTCTTTACTTTTCTATCTCCCATACTTCAGGAAATAACAGGATATAAAGAAGGAACAGTTGCTGTAATTCTTCTTGTATATGGTATTGCGATTGCTATTGGCAACATGGTAGGTGGAAAGCTGGCTAATCATAATCCGATTAAAGCGTTATTTTACATGTTTATAGTACAAGCGGTGATACTATTTATCCTTATGTTTACGGCACCATTTAAAATAGCAGGATTGATTACCATTTTCTTAATGGGGGTTTTAGCTTTTATGAATGTACCGGGATTACAAGTGTATGTGGTCATGTTAGCAGAACGATTTGTACCTACTGGAGTAGACATGGCTTCGGCTATCAATATTGCTGCATTTAACGCTGGAATTGCAATTGGATCCTACTTAGGTGGTATTATCACAGACTCTATTGGACTGATCCACACTTCTTGGGTAGGAGCACTCATGGTACTGATAGCCGCCATCCTTGCTGGTTGGAGTGCATCCCTTGAACGAAAAGACCTAAAAGGGGATAAATTGAAGGAGGTGGTTTCCTAAGCAATAAATAGGAGAAGTCACCAAATATAGAACGATCTCATTTCTTATAATAAAAATTTGGAGGTTTATTTATAATGATTAAAAACATACAAGATACAACTACTTTGCATAATGGTGTAAAAATGCCTTGGTTTGGAATTGGGGTTTTTAAAGTAGAGGAAGGTCCTGAACTAGTTAATGCCCTTAAATTTGCAATTAAAAATGGGTATCGTAGTATTGATACAGCAGCTATTTATGAAAATGAAGAGGGAGTTGGACAAGCTATTCGAGAAGGGATAAATGAAGCGGATATCCCAAGAGAAGAATTATTTATAACATCAAAAGTTTGGAATTCTGACTTAGGTTACGAATCAACTATAGCAGCTTATGAAACAAGTCTAAAGAAACTTGATCTTGAGTATTTAGATTTATACCTTATTCACTGGCCAGTAGAAGGTAAATATAAGGAAGCTTGGCGTGCATTAGAAACTCTTTATAAAGAAGGAAGAGTAAAGGCTATTGGGGTAAGTAACTTCCAAGTCCACCATCTGGAGGACTTAATGAACGATGCTGAAATTAAACCGATGGTCAACCAGGTAGAATACCATCCACGTTTAACTCAGAAAGAAATTCAATTCTTTTGTCAAGAAAACGGAATTCAGTTAGAAGCTTGGTCACCTTTAATGCAAGGTCAATTATTAGATAATCTAGAATTACAAGAAATTGCAAATAAGTATAACAAGTCCATTGCCCAAATAATTTTACGATGGGATTTACAAAATGGTGTTGTAACCATCCCAAAATCCACGAAGGAAAATCGAATTGTTGAGAACTCAACAGTATTCGACTTCGTACTAACAAAAGAAGAGATGCAGCAAATTGATGAGCTAAATCAAAATCATCGAGTAGGACCAGACCCTGACAACTTTGATTTTTAAATAAAAAAGGCATCAGATATCATTAAAAAACAGACGCTTTTCCTCTAATAAATGAACTGCACCCCAATTTTTAGACACATCTATCAATTGGAGGTGTAGTTTTTTATGGATAAATATACTTTAGTACAAAATTAGCTTTGTTCATGAATTCTTAAACTTGGTATTTCAGTTTTCTTACCAACTTTGCATAATTTTTTTAAAGCACAATTCTTAATTGTCAAAGTGAACGTCTAATGTATTCCTTTCACTTTGATTTTATAAATCTCACTTACTTATGATACGGTTCAATAAGTGGATCAAAATGAGTTTTTATTCGTTTAACATATAAATAACATATCAATAGCACATTAAAATTCCCTAATAATGTATTAATGAGGAAATGATTTATAGGGATAATTTGTTTATGGTTATGAAACAAACCAGCATTATATTTAATCTTTTAACGGGGAATAACCGAGTCTACTTAATGCTAATGCCATTTGATAATACCCCTCACCATTAGGATGAACCCCCCCTTTTGACAATAAAGCTTTTTCATTCCCCTTAAATACGCTATGGAGATCCGCTACTTTAACATTCATTTCCAGACCAAAACGGTTAATCGATGAATTAAACGCTTTAATTGCCTCATCTGCTATAGGTATATCGGGAAATGGATTATATAAATTCGTTAACCGTAAAATGTATCTATCTTGTTTGTCTAGGTGGCGGATTCTTTCTAAAATTTTTGAGTAATTATTTTGGGATTGATTAATAGCATGGGATACACTTTCTTCGTTTTTATTTATTAAAAATTCTTTAGCAGCATTTATTAAGTCATCCCCCCCAGCCGTTATCGTGATAATATCTGCACACTTTACAGCATTCGTAACAATCGGGAAATGGAGCATAGCTAAAACATCCTCTGTTGTTGCACCTGACCTTGCGTATTTTTGGTAAAAAATAGTCTTTTTTAAATTTTGCTGACTCATGCCTCTATAATATTCAACAAATCCTGGGTCCAAAAAAGGAACACCGATACCAACAGTAAGGGAATCACCGATCGCCAGATAACGTAAAGGATTGAAATCCATATTTCACCTCAAATGATTAGTTGTAATCTTATAGTATTCAAATCAGTTACGATTCGAAACTAATGGGTTGTCATTCGGCCTGGCATAAGGGACAACTCCCCCTTTGATGGAAGGAACATATACAAATATGAAGATCTTAATATTGAAATGGAAAGAAGGAAAATGAATGCCAAACGGAAAGCTTTAGGTTGAGGTGGGATTACCGATCAATAAGATTTGGGATTTTGTTAAGAATACGAATAACTGAGCATCAATTATTCGTCAAGCTTTCTTGAGAACACTGCTGGTGGTGCAACGGGACCGCTGGTTAATGCAGTATTAAAGTTTATCTTCCTAAAGTAACAAAAGAAACGACAATTGCTGTCGCAACATAATTAGAGGAGCTTAACAGAATTAAAAAAAGGTCAGTCCTCCGTTACGTTACAGCAACAGTGGACTGACCCATATGGATGGCTATGAAGTATAAATCTCTTTTCTATGAAAACAGCAGAATGTCCTTCATTCATAACTCTTGATAGGTGTGAGTACAAATTATCCCCAAATAACCGCACCTATTTATGATACGGCTCACCGTAATATATATAAATGAGTTTTTTTTCCTGCCAGTAGCTATGGACGTATTTCCTTGCTTTAGTGAGAATAAAAAAGATTAAAGTCAAACCATTATTAAAAAACCTATTTTCTCAATTCAAAGCCGATTAATTTGGCCTATTTCATTGCTCCATTAAAGCGCTAGATTAATGAATTACAATATGACACACTTCTTTGTGGCACATACTTGTAATCGGCAATATCTACTTATATTTCCCTAGTTTCTTCTCTAAGCCATACTCTCTCTTCTTCATTTAAATAAGGAGCTAGCTTTGTGTATACCTCTTGATGGTAATTGTTTAACCATTGCTGTTCACTCTCTGTTAACATATCTTTATTGATACCGGCTAAATCAATAGGGCAATATGTGATTGCTTCAAACTTCATAAATTGACCAAACTCTGTTTTCTCGTCTTCAACTACTAACATCATATTTTCAATTCGAATTCCATATTTACCTTCGAGGTATATTCCCGGTTCATTCGTAATAATCATGCCTTTTTCTAATATAATATTATTATTATCATTTCTTAAGCTTTGTGGTCCTTCATGAACATTCAAGAAAAAACCTACCCCATGTCCAGTCCCGCATTTATAGTCCAAACCATACTGCCAAATTGGTTGTCTTGCTAAAACATCTAAGTTAGAGCCTGTTGCTCCGTATAAATATTTAACTGAGCTTAGTGCAATAAATCCTTTTAACACCAAAGTAAAATCTCTTTTTTGTTCATCGGTAAGATTTCCCAAAACAATCGTTCGTGTAATATCAGTTGTTCCATCATAATACTGTCCGCCTGAATCAATTAAAAAAAGACCTTCATTCTTAAGAGTATATTGCGTTTCTTTATTTGCTTTATAATGCATCAGCGCAGCATGTTCTTTATAACCTGCTATCGTATCAAAGCTAGGTCCAACAAAATCTTCCTGCTCCCTTCTGAAATCTTCTAATCTTTCTTCCGCAGTAATCTCTGTAATTTCTACTTTATCAACAGAATTTTTTAGCCATTTTATAAATTTCACCATGGCTAAACCGTCTTTTATTTCACACCATTTAAAATTTTTAATTTCAACTTCATTTTTAATAGCTTTTAAATTAGTTGTGATGTTGGGGCTTTCAATTTTCTTTGTTGTGCTGTTAATGGCATTATATAATCTGATATTAGTTTTATTTGTATCTAGAATAACAGCATCTTCGCCTGAAAGATTTTCCAATAATGTTTGTATTTCATGATTCTCTTTTAATTCGATTCCTTCAGCCTCCAGTTCTAATTTAACCGAAGGGGAAACCTTGCAAGAATCAATAAATAAATAACATTTATGTTCTTCTATGATTACATTAGCTATTACAACTGGATTGTTAGGCACATCGGCCCCTCTTATATTCAAAAGCCATGCAATGTCATCAAGGGAAGTTAAAATATAATAATTTGCTCCTTTAAATTTCATCTCTTCTCTTACTTCATTTAATTTTTCTACTCTTGATTTGCCTGCATATTTTACTTCATGAGTAAAAATCGGTCCTTTAGGAATGTCCTCTCTATCTTCCCACAGATCACCAATTAAATCTTGATTCATTTTTAATACGATTCTCTTTGCTTTTAGATCTTTTTCCATCTTTTTAACCATATTAATTGAAAAAACATTTCCATCAAAGCCCACATTGCTTCCTTCTTTAAGAACTTCTGCTAGCCATTCTGTATAAGATGGTACCCCTGGATCCATCATTCTAAATAATCTGATTCCTGAACTCTCGAGCTGCTTTTCAGCTTGAATATAATATCTACCATCTGTCCATAACCCTGCATCATCTAATGTAATAACTACAGTACCTGCAGACCCTGTAAATCCTGATATCCATTGTCTACATTTCCAATATTCTGCTACATATTCACTCTGATGTGCATCAAAACTCGGAATTATATAAGCATCCATCTGATTTTCTTTCATTAGCTGTCTTAACTTTTCCACTCTATTCTTGATATTCATTACTAATACCTCCATTTTTTTTAAGACTAAATTCTTTATTTTCACGATCATATAGCCATGCAGCTAGTACTAAACTAATTATTCCGGCTGTAAGCTTTGATATGATAAACGCTCCTAACATTTCTGGGGCTACTCCTGACACAAATCCAAATTGACCACCAAATACAAATGCTCCACTTACTCCAAAGGCAGTACTTATCACTTTTCCTTTAGGATTCATTTCCTTATATGTTCCAAATATCAACAAATTACTAGCTAAGCTTCCTAGAATGCCTGCTACTGACACTGAATTAATTCCAAACTTCTCCCCTATTTTTTCAAAAATATTTTTAAATATTCGATCAATAAGTGCCAGCATGGGATATGCTCCACCTAAAACAAGTGCGATCTTGACTACTATAACAGTAGATTCAGAAAGTGGTGCTAATCCTGAGACAAGACTTACACCAAATATCGCATTTATACCTTGTAAAATTAATCCAACAGTACTCAAACATACTATAAGCTTTCCAAATACATTAAAAACTTTTATAAAAACATGTGGAACTTTTAATAATCCTGCCCCTAAAATAATGGCGAAAAAAAATATAGGGAGCAGATTCAAAACTAATATATCGATATTAATTTTTTGCCATAAGCCCGCTGCCAGACATCCTATTGGTATAGAAATAATTCCAACCAACACACCTTTAGAAAAATATTTTTCATCCTCTTTAGAAAGCATTCCTAACGCGACAGGTATTGAAAAACTGATTGTGGCTCCTAGAGTAGATGCAATGATAATTCCTGAAAATGCCCCGATTTCTTCTGTCAATGCAAGCTTATTAGCCATTTGATAGCCACCCATATCTACAGCTAAAAATGCTGCTGGTACTATAGAAGGATCTAGATGAAAAACGCTACAGATTGGAATAATCACAACAGATAAAAAATTTGTAAATATAGGAACTAAAGAAATTATTCCTATCATACCGAGCCCTAAAGTCCCCATGGTCTTTATGCCTTCCTCAAATTTCTCACCCAGTTTCAAATGATTTCCGGTAATATAATCAATAGCTCCAATTACAAAAAAAGAACCAATTATATATAGTATTAATTTATCCATTGTTATTATCACTTTCTTTAACTTTGTATAATGTCTTTACTAGTCAGCATCTGTATTATCAAATCCTCTATTGTAAATATAATTAGGCGTATTAACAGCTATAAGCTTGACCTTTTTATTAGTGTAATTAGCCCAATTGTGTGCATTACTTGATTCCATATGAACACTGTCACCAGGATATACTTCATGCCTCTTATCATTTATGTAAACTGTTAATATACCTTCTAAAACATAAATGAACTCTTCTCCCTCATGCTTATAGGATAATATTTCTTCATCTTTCTTTTGAGGAAGAATTTCTATAAGCCTTGGAACAAGTTGTTTATTTTCCAAATCTGTACTTAAACTATACTTAATAAAACCTCCTTCTACTGAATCCATTATTTCTTGTTCATAACTTCTCAAAACCATATCTTTCCTTTTAAGTGGGTAATCGAAAAAATGTGTTAAATGCACCCCCAAAGTATCAGCTAGTTTTTCAAGTGAATCAACTGCTATGGTAGTAAGTCCTCTTTCTAATTGAGAAATAAATCCAACGGATAGTTCACTTTTTTCACTTAACTCTTTCAAAGTAATACCTTTTTCAGTCCTCAATTTCTTTATTTCCATTCCAATATTCATAATTTCACCCCTAAATTTCATTTTCATGAATAATATAATACATATTATAGAGATAAACAACATTTAATGAAAATAATTTCATGAATATGAAAATATTTATTTAACATTATCATTTACTCTCTCAAGAAAAGTCATCTAACACAAAAAAAGACGCATGATCTATTAGATCTATGCGCCTAAATTGTTAAAAGTGTTATCTTATTGTTCCTTGCTCAACTAAAGTAACCATAGCTCGCTGGAAAGTAAAGATACAACTGACCTCTGTCTTCTGGTTAGGTTATGATTTTTGAGGTGCATATCTATATTCAAACGAGGAAAAATTTTAAAAATCAAAACGAATTTCTAAATTTAATTTTCTCAAATAAGAAGTATTTGAATTTGGATGATTCTTTTTAAAAATAACCTCAATTTCTTGTGATACGGCTCACCGTAACTAGTCAAAATGAGGTTGATACTTCTATAAAAAATACTGACTATATGCTTAATAATGGTTGTGTTTCTTATGCAATTTTCACCAATATTTTTTATTACACTCCAAACCAAATATCGTTTCAAATCAGAAACAAAAATGATAAAGAATATTGATTAAGCAACATTATTTACATTCTTAATTGCATCACGGTCATTCTTGTATTTAAAACTTACAGCAAAAACGATTGCAAGGACGAATGTATATACTGCAAAAACTAACCAGATATTTTGCCAATCCTTCACTCCGTTAATTGTAAAATAATCCACCAGTTTCCCACTAAGAACAGCTCCTACATAGGTACCGATTCCATTGACCATTGTCATGAATAAGCCTTGTGCACTTCCACGAATTCGACGATCTACTTCCTTTTCAACAAAAATAGATCCGGAAATATTAAAGAAGTCAAATGCAGCACCATATACAATCATTGATAATAGCAATAAGATGACACCTACATTAGATGGATTGCCATAGGCGAAAAGAATAAAGCGTAATGTCCACGCCACCATACTCAGCAACATTACCGTTTTAATTCCAAATTTACGTAGAAAAAAAGGAATGGCAAGAATAAAGAACACTTCAGCAATTTGTCCCATTGATAATAAAATGGCTGGATATTTAACAACAAGACTATCTTTATAGTTAGCGATTGACGCAAAATCATGTAAAAATGGGTCAGCAAATGCAAGGTTAATTTGCAATGCAGCACCTAACAGCATTGCAAATATGAAAAATACAGCCATTCTTTTTTGCTTAAATAATACGAAAGCATCTAGACCTAAAAGACTTACTAACGACTTATCCTTTTTAACATTTGATGTTGGACAATCTGGCAGTGTAAATGAATAAAGTGCAAGTAACACGGAAGCCCCCGCAGCCATGTAAAGCTGGATGTTGCTTAACTCAAATCCACCAAGACTAATTACCCACATTGCAAGAATAAAACTAATTGTTCCAAAAACACGAACAGAAGGAAAGTCTTTCGTTGTATCAAGCCCTACTTTTTCTAAGCAAAAATATGAAATCGTATAAGATAAAGAAATCGTCGGCATGTAAACCATTGCGTTAAAAAGCATTGCCCAAAACATAAGATTAGGTTCCGAAATACCTGCAGCTGAAAATAAGAAAATCGCTCCAAGGAAATGGCAAATTCCATATAATCTATTTGCCTTTATCCAACGATCTGCAATAATACCTACAAGACTTGGCATTAGTAGAGAAGCAAGCCCTATTGTGCTATAAACACCTCCAACTTGTGTGCCGGAAAAATGCAAAGTATTGAACATATATGAGCCAAGTGTAACAAGCCAACATCCCCAAATAAAAAACTGAAGAGACATCATAATTTTAAGTCGTGATTTTATAGTCATTTTTTCCTCCAACAATGCTTTTTGTGATGAAACATAATTTTCTAAACTCTTTTTTTTAAAATCTTAATATTAAATTAGAGTCATATGTTGATTGTCTAAATATTCAGCGAATTTTTTTATTATATTGATATTTGACTCATACACACTATAATTTATTCTTTAAAAAATACTATCAATTATTTTGATCGTAATACATTAAGAACTTCTCTCTAAATGTACTACGATCAATGGTTCAAAAACACGAATGTTCTTTAAGCTTTTTTAGATAATTCAGTAATATAATCGAAGAAAGCATTAGAATTTACATCATAAACCACATTTACTGGGCGACCATTGTCTTTTTCTTCTGTACGACCTTGACTCGGCCCATCTGTATGCACGATACTATTAATTCTTTTCACTTTTACAAGATCACTATTACCAACAAACGCTGTTGTTAAGACATCCCATAAAAAATATGTTGAGTTTGTTGTAAAATGAACCAATGGCGGGCACATAGCATAACATTGGCCAATAAAATCAACACCGAGGTGTTTACGTTCAGATGCCCAACGATTACGTATATCTACTGTAAGAGGTACCTGGTTAGTGCTTTCAAGCGCTACTAAATCAATTTCTATACTACTTTTCCATACTCGACCAGCTGCTTCTGGGTCCCAAAACACATTCCATTCCGCTGTCCCATCATGTTCGGGCTCTTCTACATTTCCTACATCACGAAATGTGCCTCCCATCCATACTAGTCGATCAATTTTTTCTTCAATAGAAGGGTCTTCATCTAGTGCACGAGCAAGATCAGTAAGTGGACCGGTGAATAAAAGAGTAGTTTTTTCATCTGAAGCGTGAATTGCTTCTATCATATGAAGATGTGCTGGTTTCTCCGCTACTGGTGTAACAATCTTTCCAGATTCATTTAATATTGGTAAGGCATCCACAAAGAAAGCATGCAAACGCCAATCTTTAGGAAATGGATTTTTTCCACGAGAATTTGACTCTGCTACATCTAGACTGCCTTTTCCAAAGCGATCAATGATTTTTCGACTTGCAAACATAGCAGGTTCTAAATAACAATCAGCTGGAATGACGGAAACACCCGTTAGTTCAATGGTATCCATTTGTAGTAATAAAAATAGAGAAACAAGATCATCCACGCCGCCATCATGATTAAAGTAAATTTTCTTTTTCATTCTTTCTCAATCCTTTCAAATTGAATATATTTATTGCTTTACGAAGCGATCCAACGATTTCTAAGCGCTGGAATGGGGCATACTTTATTACACATTAAAAGCGAATAAAACTTGCTTGGTGTGTCACTTCGCATAATAAAATCTAGAATTAAATATTACTTAAACGATAAAAAACGCTCCGATATCTACCGGAGCGTTGACTAGGGCATAAGTAAATAAAAGAAAGAGACCCCCTCTTCCAATTAAAACTCACCTCGTAGTCAAGCCCTTTACGGCGGCTTGGTAGAAACTTTTGGGCCATATCCCCAATATTATACGACTTAATTCTACATTAAATTTACAAGTATCATAACAACGATTTAAGATCTCGTCAACAAAAAATAAACAATTGTTATTAATTTAAACAATTGTTTGATATTTATATATTAATTTAATATATTAAACGATATACCTTTTATATGTCCATATTTGTTCCTAGCCCCATATATGGACTGTCTATCAGACATAGACTTCCAAAATATAAGATATATTTATGTCGAAGGATTCGACATAATGCTGGTGGTGACAGGACAGGCACTTATGTTTAATGGATCGATGTCTCACTAATCATAAAACAGGTCAGGGTATTTGTATGAAATGAGGTAATCGCTAAGAAAAATTCCCCCGAATGATGATTCGAGGGATATTTCGTATATAGATAAAGCGAATTTATAAAACTATGCAAAAAATTGATCGGTATATGCTAATAAGTTTTCCTTTATGCCGCTAAAATCTTGTTGTAAATCAAGAGTTACAATAAAAATTTGATTACCTTTAATGTGATAAATATGGTTAGGTTGATTTAATGCGGTTGTTTTCGCATAAAGTAACATACCTGCAACTGTTTCATCTGGATCTTTTTTCCAATTATTTATATATGTAAATATTTGATAAAGGTTACCGGATTTTTGTTTTGCAGCTCCACCTTCAAATCTTGCTATCATATTATCAGAATGAAATTTCGCATCCACAATCAATGTTTTTTTATTTTTTTGAAGTACAAGGTCTGTTTGCATAATCGGTAATGCATCTGTGAATTCATTATCAACACTCCACTGAATTTGAGGATGGGATACATTATATTTCGTTTCACGTTTGAAAAATGCATAGATGAACTTTTCATATAAAGACGATAATCTTTGTTCGTCTTTAACCTCTTTCATCATTTGAGATGTAGAGCTTTCGTCAAATAATAACCGCTCATAAAGATATCTACACACGTCTACAATAAATTGATAGCGAATGTTTTGGCGGTTATATCTAACGTTTTTCCATAGCTTCAAATCTAGCTCTACATCTGATACCTCTGTAAAATAAGGCAGCAAACCGTAAAACAATCTACGCAATTTTTGACTTATTTTATTTGAGCGCGATAGGTAAGCAAGTGTAGCTTTAATAATTTGATTCAACAATATATTTTCAGAGAACTCATCATAAACCACTGCAACTTTCTTATTTACCAATGCATTTTTCTTTATAGTAGAATTGATATCAATTTTTCCCTTAATTACATTGGAAGTCTCTTCAACACCTATATAATCTTTACTTAATCCTCCGCGAATCAATACAGGTATACCAATCGTTAAAATTTCTGCGTAAAGCTCTTTGACGTTCTCAAACTCTTCTGTTCCAATTTTTTTATACTCGGAAAGATTTAACGTTTGATATGCATAGGAAAGCATATAGTATATATTACGAATTGGAATATTATTATTTCTCTCCATCGTAACAGCCTCTTAGTCGTTCAGTCCAATTGTTTGCCTTCTGTTCATCATCAAACCAATACTCTAATAGTTGTGGAATAATTTCATATTCGATTACTTCCTCTACACGATTTGCAGTATCTACTTTATAAGCATCACCTACAAAATAGCTATGCCCAATTTGAAAGCCTGTTCCTAGCTCTTCAACAATTTGATTATTTAAGCTTTTAATTTCATCAATGATACGGTTTAAAACTTCTGGATTATTTAATTCGTTTACATACGACTTAAATGTCTCATTTTGGAACGCTGGTTTAATTTCAAAAAACGAAAATCTTCTTCTTAGTGCGTAGTCTAATAAAGCTAAGCTTCTATCTGCCGTATTCATCATTCCAATGATGTATAAATTCGTTGGCACAGAAAACTTATCATTAGAATAAAGGAGATTGATTTGCTCGCCTCGCTTATCCGCTTCGATAAGCATCATTAATTCCCCAAATATTTTACTCATATTCCCTCGATTAATTTCATCAATAATAAAGAAGTAGTCTCGTTCAGGATCTCGTGCTGCTTTTCTAGCAAACTTCACAAACGGACCTTGTTTCAGCTCAAACCCATCTCCTTCAGCTTTCGGACGGAACCCTTCAATGAAGTCTTCATAACTATAGCTTTGGTGGAACTGAACCATCTGGATACGCGTTTCATCTTTTTCTTCCATCATTACATACGCTAAACGTTTGGCAATAAACGTTTTCCCTACTCCCGGTGCACCTTTCAAAATAAGATTCTTCTTATTTTCAAGTAGAGAAATTAGCCGTACAAGCTCCTTCTTCTCGATAAAAACATCCGAAAGAAATTCATCCATTGTAAAGGATTCATTTTCTAGTACAGTAGGCTTAGATTCAATAAAACGAATGTAGTAGTCAATTGAACTTCTCGATACGCCTTTATATTTTTTGTAGGATTCATCTGATACAACGATATCTTTCAACCGTTTTAGTTGCTCAATATCTGTTTCACCAAAAATTGAAGCATCAAAATGGTGCTCTATATCCTTTAACGCACTTACTTTTTGCGTAACTGTTTTATCATTCAAGCTAACGCCTGTATCAGTAACTTGATTGGATAACCAATTTCGAAATTCATTTACTTCAGCAATTTTTGGATCAATAAAATCTTCATTCATTACTTGATCAATTTCTTGAATAAAATTTGGGTAAGGATTTATACATGTTAAAGTTTTTTGAGCAAAAGTCTGATGTAGTTCCCACTTTCCAACTTGAAGCCAATCTACTTTCCTTCTATGTTTATACTCTGATGCATCATCATCGAAATAGTAAGCTCCCGTAACAACTCCGCGTGCGAGGATTTTCTTAATTCCTTCTTTCACATATACAACGTCGCCTGTTTGAATTTCACGATAGAAATCCCACACAGCCTTTGTGTCATTGACAGGGCGCACCCCATCCGCTCTTTGCTCAGCTATTTTTCGTTCAACAACTTCCTTTGTATCATAATTTTTTATATCCCCTAAATAGTCCCAACCAAGTGCAATCATATTTTCTGCGTGGAACTGATTCCATAATCTCGAGTCTTCACCTGGTGAAATTACCCAATAATTAATGCTGTTATCAATTTCATCTTCTTGATTCGCAATTTTCTTCTCTTTTTTAGGATAAGTTAAAGTAGGATTTTCATCATAATATAAAAATATTAAATATGATCTCATTAAAACGCCCCAGTCAGGTATCCCACCTATATTATCAGGCTTACTTCTTACGCCGCGATTATATTCATCTTCCGCATATTCTTTTCTAAATTGAATTCTTTTCGTACCAAACTTTTCTGGATATCGAGGTGTACTTGTACCAGTTACTAATCTCTCAATATCCCCATCACTTTGCTCCGTCATTTGTTGATAGATATTTTTATATTCTGAATATGATTGATAATCAAAGAAATTTTTCTTATAGCCGCTACCTAATCCAAACTTTTCTAACAGGTGTCCAAGTTTTTCAAGATATGGCGTGTACCACATACCTGTTTTTTCACCTAAGTTTTCCGTAACCCAAGCTTTATATTTTTCTTTTTGAGTATTCACAACATCATTCATAGCGTACCTCCCAAAAATAATCTATTACCTTAAATTATAACACTGTACTACTCTAAAAATGCATTTATTTCCATTTTGGTTCTCTAGCATATACTAGACGATAATATGCTCGAAACAAATTGTTTCTGAGGAAATCCTTATATTACCTTTTTTATTGTCGATATTCAGAAAACGCAGGGGATCTTTTAAGAAAATCTAATACATGAGTAATTAGAGACTCTATATCACTCAAGTTCTTAAGATTTTGAAAAACAGACACGTACTATTGAAGCCTATAAATATTATGTAATTCATAAATTATAGTTTTAATTATTAGAAATTAAATCAAATAAAAATCCCACTAGAGCAGTTTTTACAATTCTAGTGGGATTCTATTATTTATTTCAACAAGGTAACTATTTCTTGTACTACTAAATCATCATTAGCTCTTTCAAATGCTTCTCTTGCCTTTTGAAAAGATTGTTTCGCCAAAAGTATTTCACCTTTAGCATTATAAATCTTACCAAATCTATGATAAGCATAACCAATGCAAACATAATCTTCCGCTTCTTAAGCAAACTAAAATGATTGATTCATAAGCTGTTCCGCTAATACAAAATTTCCCGTCAACAACGCTACATAAACTAGTTTATAACAATTTGCAAACAAAGTTAAGGGAGATTCAATATCATATTCATGAAGTAACTTTGCCTCTAAATGAAACAATTTTAGTGCTTCATCATAACAGTTAGCCATTCTCTCGACCATTACTAATTGATGTACAGCTATACAGTAATCCATCTTTTCACCATTATTTAAAGCTATGTTGATTAATTCTTTATAGTAACTTCGAGCTGAATCATGTTTATTTAGCACTGCTTTCACATTCCCAAATCCATGTAAAGCTTGTACATATTCATTTGAGTTGGTGTCACTAATTTTTTCATGACAACCATTCTATAACACTTCTGTCTCATTCAATAATTCTTTATCATATTGCTCAAACGCTCGGTTTAATTGTTCATTTAAAAGCGACAATCACATTCTCCTTTATAAGGAATAATATCTTTTGAAAAACCTCACTTACTTGTGGTATGGTTCACTGTGATATAGCGAGACCATTTTAACCCTGTTTCAGCTATATCCATAAAAATCTTATCACACACCTTAGTTTCTAACCTATATCTGTTCACCTTCTTGTAAGGTAAATATATGTTCAAATTTAACCCCGAAAAATCCTCCTATTTGCTGAATTTCTCGGGGTTATTTTTATCTTTTCAATTTTTTTTAAAGGTTTTTCTATGAATTATAGTCCCATAATCTCTTTCTTTTTTGTATTAAACTCTTCTTCCGTTAGAATTCCTGCGTCCATAAGGTCTTTCAATTTCCTAAGCGTTTCAATCTGCTCATCAAAGGACATTGTTTTCTTCGGCTCTGCATTAGTGCCTAATCCTTGGGCCGTATTCATTCCGAAAATCATACCACCTGCATCACCAAGACCGTTGTCCTGAATACCATGTGCAATTTTCTGTTGTGCCGCAATGTTGGATGTCTTTTGAGAAACATCGTCATAGGCCTTAAGATTCATCTTGAGAGAAGAATATTGCTTCACAAGTTCTCTTGAATCATCTGTAAATTCGATATTTTCAATGGAAACCTTAACGATTTCAAATCCAAAGCGCTCTCCCCACGTACCCGCATTATCAGAATCATGAGCAATCATATTTGAAATAGCATTTGCCTGCGACGGAAGCTGAGAAATTCTATATGTGCTCGAAAGCGAGTTTAAGACTACTGTAAATGATTGCAGGAAATCTGAGAAAATTTGTGACCTTACTTGGACGTCATCAAAAGAGTAATACGTAACATTCGCTGGCACAAAGTTTCTTATGAATCTAACTACATCTTTAATCTGAATTGTAAACGACCCATATGCAAATATTTCGAGATCTGTTCCGTAATACATGTCATTATAGACCTGGGCTCCGCGGGTCCCAAACTTAATATCTCTGATTTCGCGCAGATTTATAAATGCGATTTGTTTCTCATCTGCAGAAAGACCACCATATCCTATGCGATCTTTAACTTGCTTAAAGATGGATTGTTCAATACTGTCACCGTTAAATATACTGCTCTGACCATTTCGATATTCATATCCGCCCGCTTCTGTAATAATATCTTCAATTCCGGACTCGCTAAAAATAAATGCAGCAGTCTTCTCGGGCACATAGATTTTTGAGCCATTAGAAATAATACCACTCGATCCATTCATATTTGTCCCACGTCCGTTATTTGTGGACTTCTGAATACCAGGTGCGATAGCTGTGCGTTCATCAAATACTCCGGCAGTAATAATATCTTTCCATTGATCCGCGAAAGTGCCAACAATAGCCCCAGTAAATGCGTTTATAATTCCCATATAAATGTACCTCCCTCTTATAATACTTGATCTGTATCACAGTACTCGCAATGCATAGTTTGTCCTTTGTTTCCAGTAAGAGGTGCAGAACAAGAGATACACTTTTTAGTTACCTTTTCGGATGAAACACCATTATCTATTTTTTTAGATTTGATACCAAAAGTATTTTTGAAAGTATCAACAGTTCCTTTAATTGTTTCTGAAAGATACTCGGTTCCTGGAATTGCAAAACCGGGAGGAACAGTGGTTGACTCATGTCCCGTTACTAACTTACAAATGGCATTTATCCATTGAACAACCTCTTTTTTGGTCAAAGACTGAAATCCAAAACATTCATGTCCATTTAGGAAATAAATTTCAAGTTGTGGACTACCATTCCGCTGTTTTCCTAAAATAGCTTGAGGTTCCCCATTAAATATTTTGATTTGATTTACAGGGTATCTTTTTACATTCTTTGTATTTCCGAACATTCCTTTTTTAACATGTATAATGTTTTGATTTGTAAGAATAAGTTCATCCGTATAAGCCGCAATCATTCCCCCGTGCATTACATTCTCACTCTTAAGGATGATTGATTCATTCGGCATTAAATTAAATTTTACCATAGCATAACCTCTAACCTTTCTGCTTTATATTACTAAATGAAATAGTTACCTTAAATTGCATCAATCTAGTTCAACCTTTTTAAAGATTAATCAGGCTACTACGAATTAATATAATAGGTATATTATATTCCATTTGTTTACCATTTACTATATATTAATAGCTAATAAATAGTAAATAACCATAAGTCAAAGATAACAAATTAATGTCCTGTCTCTAGTCAATCACCAGGAAAATACAAAAAAGCGGGTCCTAGAGGTGGTGCTGTAACTAATCCTCGTATTATTAAAATTGATAGAGGAGACCAACTTCCTCCAACACAATAAAAAGGACATAAATGGAAGAAACAATAATAAATAAAATTTAAACCACCTAAAATGCTGACAAATCAACATTTTAGGTGGTTCTTTTTAAAACCGCACTTACTTATGGTACGGTTCACCGAAAAAAATCTAAATGAGGTTTTCATTTATGATTTCCTAGCTTAAAACGACGATCGTAATTTGTTTATTAGGAATCACCTTTTTAAAACTTATTGATGCTGGATTCTTAACAAATTACATATTTTTTAGTTTAGGGCTTCGTATAACCATTTGTTTAGTGTGAGTGCGATTTCTTTGCGTTTATTGATATAGTTATGGTCGGTTTCAAAAACTTTACATTGAAGATGTTTCGCCCCAGCATTTTCAAGTATACTTACTAGTGGGTCATGAAAATATAGTTTTGGAATATCCTCATCCAAAACAGCCGCGGTTAAAAGAAGCTTTCGATCTGTTAGTAGAGGAGCGAGTAAAAAGGTATCCCACTCATTTTGATGGAAACGAACTTCCTCCATAATCGATTCTACAGAAGCACCTTTTAGGAAATAAGTGCCTTCTCTTAATACTTCCGTTATTTGAGCCTTAAAGGAAGGGTCTTGTTCTACCATTTTTGCAAATAAACCAAAGTTTGCCCCTGAAAGCGATGCAACAGCCTTTATGGATGGTTCTAAAGTAGCCACTTTTAGAGCTAAAAAGCCACCAAAACTATGTCCTACTAACGCAATCCTCTCAGAATCAATCCTGTTTTCTTTGGTAACTTCATTTTGCTTGATGTAATGAAGCGCTGCATGAACATCTTCTAAAGAATGGGTATACGAAAAGCTACCTTGACTCCCCCATGCTCCACGATAATTAATGACTAATACATTCCAGCCTTTTTGTTGAAGGTCGGAAGCAGTATCAAGATTCATCATCACCCCTGGAAAACCATGAAGTAGTATAACCGTTGCATGTGGACCTTCACCTTCCGCAATATACATTCGTCCAATGATGACATCGTCTCCACTTGGAATTTTCAATAGTTTTAACATACTTGGATTCTTTTGTTTAACATTTACCAATGCTATCCCTCTATCTGTTATAATTTTCAAATTATTAAAACTATCTATATTGTAATCTATTATAAGCAAAATCGCTAACGCGACAAACTTATTAAGAAGACCTCAATTTTGAACCGAGTAGATATCAACAAATATCTTTTATAGACTTAACGTTTACCATTAGTATCTAAAACTTTGCCCTAAGGCTGTAATATACCTATTTTATTTGTGGTCCTGCTTTTATGAAAGGGTCAAAACCTCATTTACAAATAGATTCAGATAGGAACATATTTTTATCTCCTTTCCCTATCCTTATGTAACCTGCATTCAATTACCAGTAATATAGTAACGAAACTAACAGGTTCCTGTGTATTAGCAAACGAACTTGAAAATACGTTCTTATTACCATTTCTATGACAATATTAAAAGCACATGATATTTCAAATGTGAAATATCGTGTGCTTTTTTACTTTATTATCTTACGAGCAAAAACTATTCGGAAACCTGTTGGATCCTAGCATCTTTATTCAAAATGAACATCAGATTTGGAATTTAGAAACAGTTTCCTGAAGATCAGTTGCCAATTTGCTTAATGAAATGGAAGAAGCAGTGATTTCTTCCATCGCGGCGTTTTGTTCTTCGGCAGATGCTGCAACGTGTTGCGTGTTCCCTGCTGATTGTTTAGAGATTACTGCAATTTCCGAGAACATATTAACCATCTTCTCTGTCCCAACATTCACATCTTCAACAATGGAAGAAACTTCTTGAGTTTGGGCAGTTATTCCATTTATCATTTCCACAATTTCCTTAAATGATTGACCCGTTTCTGTTACTTTCTTAATGCCTTCGTTTACAGATTCAGTTCCCTCATTCATCGATTGTATAACATGATTAATTTCGTTTTGGATTTGTTCAATCAGCTCTTGAATAGATTTTGTTGCTTCCCCAGATTGTTCAGCTAATTTGCGAACTTCATCTGCTACAACTGCAAAGCCTCGTCCGTGTTCTCCTGCTCTAGCTGCTTCAATCGCAGCGTTTAAAGCAAGCAAATTCGTCTGAGCGGAAATCTGTGAAATTAAATCCACAATACTCCCTATTTCATTTGATCTTTTCCCAAGCTCGTTTACAATTGTAGAAGTTTTCGTTACCTGCTGATGTACAATATTCATTTGTGCTACTGTCTCAATAACCACTAAATTTCCTGATTCAGCTTTTTGATTTGTATTTACGCTTAGATCCTTAACTGTTTGAATAGAGCCTGCTACCTGCTCCATACCTTTTGAAATTTCAGTTACCACATGATCTGCTTGTTCTGTATGATTTACTTGTCTTTCAGATCCGTTAGCCACTTCTTGAATGGCATCCGTAATTTGTTCTGTTGCTTTAGAGGTTTCTTCAGTACTTGCTAACAACTCTTCTGATGAAGCTGCAACCATTTCAGAAGTTGAACTTACCTGTCTTATTAAATTCGCTAAGTTTACATTCATTTGATTAAATGATTTTGCTAAATCACCCATTTCATCTCTGTTTTTAATATCGACAGGTCCTACTGTTAAGTTCCCACTAGCGACTTGCTCTACATTTTTAGTTATTTTCTCCAAAGGTTTTGTGATCATTCTTGACACAATATAAGCGATCGAAAATCCAGTCAATATAGCTATAATCAATAAAAGAATACTTTGTGTTCTTCCACTTGCATACATTTGATTGCCTTCTTGACTTGCTTTTACGCTATTATCCATATTAATATTCACTAACACATCTAAGTCATCTTGCATACTATTAGTGATATCCTTTGATTGTTTAATAATTTCAATAAGCTTATTTCCATTTTCTGAACCAGCGCCTTCGATAATATCCATGTTTCTACCTATTTTAATGAATGATTGATGTAATTTTTCAAATTTCTCCCAATTAATAACTAATTCATTAAAGTGTTTACGATCCTCATCAAGGAATATTGTTTTTTCATAAATTCCTAATGTTTCATTTATCTTTTGAATATTCTCATTCATTTCCACTTCAAATTTAGCCATTTGCTGAGCATCAGGTTCAAGTGTCAGTCGATATTCTAATGCAATAAGGTGTTCTGTTCGGTAGTTAATATCGTCAATCGCGTTTATTGCAGGTAACCAATTTTCCTCAATTTCTGTTGATTTTTCATTAATATTCTTCATTTTATTAATAGATAGCCATCCTAAAGAACCCATTAAAATTAAGATTGAAAGAAAACCAAGAAATAATTTCTTTGCAACTGAGAATTTAAATTTCATATTTAGTATTCACCTTCCTAAAAGTTTTTTATATATCAATAATTGTAATAAGACGAGTATTTAGATTAACACTCCAAGTAAGAAACCAATATCTATTATCCCTGTATTCTCCAATTCGAAGTATTAAATATCGGCTTAATTTTCGACAAACGGAGTATGATGATTTCTTGTTTCCTTTAAACTAAAATGAACATTAATTACTAGTTGTTACACACAATTGCATTACTATAGAATTATTACGATTAATAATTTAACATTATACTAAGTAAATATTATTAATACTTTTGCATTATGTCAATTAATTTTTTATCATTTTGTAATTATTTGACGAATAATGTCGAGAATGTTCAACATTCTAAACAACAAAAAACACTTCATCTTAGGTGAAGTGCTACTAATATACATAATCTGGCTTGAGCAAATAATATCGACAATGCGAAAAGTTACTCCTCGATATTTGTCGAAATCACTAGTTTTAACGACAATTCTAGGTAAATTCATTCATTTATTATTATTCAGCTGTTCAAATTTCGTTTAGTATTTAGTGAGTATTCCCCCTGTAACTCACAAATCAAAAACTATTGCGAGTTATATATAAATTATTTGTCACAGAATATTAAATTATTTAATAAATTTTGAAATATTACAGGTCCTTCTTTTTTGTTATACTTTTGATACTTATTTGTTATATTTTTGATACTAAGTTGTTATATCACGATGATATTATATTATCTGCAAGTAATAGGAAATAAGGAGAATATAATATTATGAATAAATTGGCTTCAAAGCTAGCAGCGTTAACTGTAGGAACAACTGTCTTAGTAACATCTGTTGGACAAGCCTCAGCAGCTACATATACAGTAAAATCAGGTGATTCATTAGATAAGATAGGTAGAGCATATAACATTTCATATAAAACAATTATGAGTACAAACAAATTAACATCTACTTTAATTTTTCCTGGACAACAATTAATTATCGGTGAAAACCAAACATCTCCTACTTCATCTCCGAGTTCTACAACTACATATATAGTAAAATCAGGTGATTCATTATCTAAAATTGGCAGTCAATATGGTGTTTCATCTAAAACATTAATGGAATGGAATAATTTATCTTCTACTCTAATACATATTGGACAGAAACTAATAGTTAAAGGTTCTACAACTTCAACAACAAATTCAACATCGAATTCAACTGTTTCAAGTAATACATCTACATATACTGTAAAATCAGGTGATTCACTATCTAAAATTGGTAGTCAGTATGGTGTTTCATCTAAAACATTAATGGAATGGAATAATTTATCTTCTACTCTAATACATATCGGACAGAAACTAGTAGTTAAAGGTTCTACGACTTCAACAACAAATTCGGCATCGAATTCATCTAATACAAGTAATACAACTACATATACAGTAAAATCAGGAGATTCATTATCTAAAATCGGTAGTCAATATGGAATATCGTATAAAACAATAATGGAATTAAATAATTTATCTTCTACAGCAATCTCTGTTGGACAAAAATTAATTGTTAGCGGCTCAACAACATCTAAGTCACCGTCAACATCAGCTTCAACATCTACATCTACAAGTTCATCAGTAGGTAATAATATTGTTTCAATTGCAAAACAATATTTAGGAGCAAAATATGTTTTCAGTGGTGCATCACCAACAAGTGGCTTTGACTGCTCAGGATTTATTACTTATGTTTATAATAAAGCAGGTGTTTCAACTTCTCGTTTATCAGCTGCAGGGTTCTACAATGCATCTACACCTGTATCTACACCAAAAATTGGAGACTTAGTATTCTTTAGCAATACATATAAATCTGGGATTTCACATATCGGTATTTATATTGGCGATAATAAAATGATTGCTGCAAGCGGTTATTTCGTACAAATTAGCGATATTGACGGAGCATATTGGGAAAATCACTTCACAGGATATGGTCGTTTAAGCTAATTACTTTAAGGTATTCATATTTTAAAAAAACTAATTTATCACAAGCAAAAGGGGCTGTCCCAAAAGTCATAATAAATGACTTTTAGTGACAGCCTCTTGTTTTATTAATTTAGGTGCGAGGAACCCAATTGCCTAATTGCTCCCTACTTCCACAACATATGCATCCATACTCTCAACACCAGTTGCTGATAAAGAAGTAATTCCATATGTATATTGTTTGTTTGGATTTGCACTCATATCTAAAAATACCGTATTCCCTTTTGAATTATAGACAACATCTACTATGTTTCTTGGATTTTGATACGATCCAACTTCGTTTCCTTCAAAACGATAAATTACATATTTTCTTGGTTGTATATTATTTTGATCTTGGATAACTAACTTCATCCCATTTGCAACTTTGTTAGCTTGTACTGATGTTGGCTCCAATGGTTGATCAGCGTTGTTCCATGAAGTTGCTGGAGTTAAAGCAGTATAATTATAAAGTTGTTGCTTTAGAATTGTTGCATAACCAAGCAGATTTTTTTGAATACTTCTTAAGGAAAAGTGCATCTGCCCCATTGCAATTTTGTTCGCCCTGTTTGCAATCACTTGATTTGGTAACTCCATTTTATTTTTCCATGCTTTATCGGAGTCAAGACCAACTTTATAATCAGCTACACCAATAAATAGATTAACGGGATGCACGTTAGCATACGTTTCTACTTCATTACTCCACCAGTCTAATAGAGTTGAATATTTAGCAACTGATAATGTTTTAGACCAGTAGATTTGCGGCGTAATATAATCAATACTTCCGTCTTTAATCCATTGTCTTGTGTCTGCATATAAGTCATCATAATTAGTTACGCTAGCCCGTGTGTTACTTCCAGTAGGGTCCGTGGATTGGTTACGCCACACTCCAAATGGTGAAATCCCAAATTGAACATCTGATTTAGTCGTTTTAATAGATGAATATATTTTTTTGACAAGTTGGTTTACATTATCTCGGCGCCAATCGTCCACTTTTTTGAAAGAAGTGCCATATTTTTTGAATGCTGCTTGATCAGGAAAAACTTCATTTTTTATTTTATAAGGATAAAAATAATCATCCATATGAACGGCATCAATATCATAATTAGCTACTAATTCTTTGACTGTAGAAATTAAATAGTTTTGCACTTCAGGAAGACCAGGGTTCAAATAGTATTGCTTCCCATATTTAACTACCCAGCTAGGATTTGTGCGAGCTACATTATTAGAAGCAAGACTTGCTAATGATTCTCCCGGCATGGTTACTCGATAAGGGTTGATCCATGCATGTAGCTCCATGCCACGATTGTGCGCTTCATTAAGCATAATTAATAAAGGATCATAACCAGGGTTCTTTCCTTGTTTCCCCCCTGTTATATAGGATGACCATGGCGCCAACTTTGAGGGATATAAAGCATCATTTGTTGGTTTTACCTGATAAATGACTGCATTGAATTTATTGGCTTTCAATTGATCTAATGTTTGCCGAACCCAAGCAGTATATTGAGCTACATTCATTCCAGGTTTCATATCAATATTTTGTACAGTTGCAATCCAAGCTGCACGCATTTCATTCTTAGGAGTTATCACGCTTTCTCCTTTAACTGGTAATGGTAGTATTGAAATGAGTAATATGAGTGATATGGCAACTGATAACATGGTTTTAAAGAGATTTTTTTTCATCATAGATAACTTCCTTTTCATTGTAATTCCCTTCTAGAATCTTATCAGTGCCTCCTTTTGTAGCATATTTGTTTGGTAAGGGTATCTTCTTTATCCAATTATATCATGTATTGGTACTAACCTCCTGGAAAAAATGCACTATATATTGAGTGTTCCCTGTGTTAGAAACAATTCTGAATTGTTTCTAACACAGGGACAAAACAATTTTAACGTTTTTTACCAATAAATAGTAGCAGAGAATATTGTTATATAATATACTAAAAAAAGCTTATACATAATATATTTATATAAGACTATTTACCAAAATGGGAGACTATTATGAAGAAATTATTATCTATCTTATTGGCAGTTGTAATAATAGGCACTAATTTACTAGTGCCTTTTACCAAAGCCGACGCTGCTTCGACTTCTAAAGTTGAATCTTTATTGAAAACAGCAGAGCAACATGCAGGTGCTCTAAAGTGGCAAAGTTCGTATGAAATTACGAAGGAAATAAAATATCCAGATATGAAAGTTTTTAACCTAACAAAAAATGCTTACTGGAGTGCTTATTATGAAATTGAGAAATTAAACGGGAAAGAAAAGGCAAAATTCGAAAAAAGATTACATGATAATGTTGGCATTCATCTTGCCCGAACTACTTCATATATCGATGCAATTACTTCTGGAAAGAAAATAGTGGATTTAACAAACCAATACAACAACTTATATGCTTCAAAGCCAACATCCAATCTAACAGTACAAAAATACCATGATTTATCGACTGAAATTCGTAAACAAGCCCAAATCCTTTATAACGTTTATGGAAAATCAACACGTGAGGCAATTTTAACAAAATATAAAAAGCCTGGTGAAAAGGCTCTTCAATCTTCTAAACATGTAATTTCTACAAAGATCCATTTAAATAATTTAGATAACTTGATTGCTAAAAAAGCGAATCAAAAAACAGTAGAGGTAAATGTAGCTAAATTTTTAGACATGCTTGATGTAATTCAAAACGAGGAAATTGCTTATGACCTATATTCAACCTACTATGATATTATTAGAAAAGATTCGAACTTCTTAGCACAAGAAAAAGAAATAATCGAGTTCTTTAAAAAATCAACAGAATACACAAATAAAGAAGATGTTGAATCACTTTTTGGTCTATATAGCGAAGAGTACCCGGATTACTTGACTCTAAAAGGTGACCTCGAAACTACATTTAATGAATTTGAATTAAAATATGAGACTCTTGGTGTAGAAGTTCAATATATCATTGATGGTATGGCAGTTGTTATTCTTGATGAAGTTGAAACAGAACAAAATGAAAGCTTTGAATATACTCTAACTTATCTATTAAAAAAGGATAAATATGGGAACTGGAAATATCTCGATTTAATTGGATTTGAATAAATCTCTTTTGCATTGTTAATAACAAATAAACTGCTGCAATACTTGTATATATACGAGCCGCAGCAGTTTTTTTATGGCCTATTTTTAAGGTGTAATACTAACTATTGCTGTTTTATAACGAATAGCCGCCATTATATATACTGAGTTATTTGTAATAGTTGTAATTTTCTTGCTAATCCCCTTCTCATTAGCTGCCCATCGTTCGTAGTAAGGAAATACTTTTTCAAGTTTCCCTGAATCCCCACTAATTTTAGAAATTGTACGAAATCCAATAGTTCTATTGAACAGAAAACATCTAGCATCCAATTAAGTAACATATTTGTAATTCCATCTCTAAAAAACCTTGATTAGCGGTTAGCCAATCAAGGTTTTTATCTACATATTGTTGTAACTGAAAAGCAAATCATAAATAATGTATGAGCGGAATGTGTATTATATCCATCAAAAAACTTAAGCTTTTATAGCCTTCCATGAATAGCTTATCTAATTATTTTATCTGATCGGCTCTATATAAACCTTTAACTTTTTTAACAATACCACTCGGCATTTTAAATCTAAATGCTTTATTAACATCTACTAATTTTATTGCATTTCGGATAGCCATATAGCTTTCCCTAAATAATTTTCTACTATCAACAATATCAACTATGACTGCTTCTACGAGAGCAATACTGCATAAAATTATAAGGATAATAATTGCAATCATGTCGAGAATGTTGTCTATAGAATTTGGTTTATAGGAAATAAAGTTGAGTTTGATATATAGAAAAAGCACACCAACAGCAAAAGAAAAGACTGGAATATATTTAATTAGGCGATTGAATACCTTTTTTCCTAGATAGTAGGTAATACATGCTATGACTCCCATTAAAATTAAACAAATAAGTATGCCAATCTTAAAGCTCATTTGTCCACCTCTTTCACCTTAAATTCTTTTAGTTCTTTGGGTCACCTGAAATCATTACATTACTATATTCTTTGCGTTGTAGAATAAACACTGCATCCTACAGATTTATGATAGGAGAAGACCTGAATGGGAATGCATCATATGGTTGAGTTTAACCTCTATATCAAACTTTACCCAAATCAGAGAAAATTAAACCAATTTTAAATTACTTAGCATATTTATCAAGATAATTATCACAACAGTCGTTAAAATCACTGATATTTATTAGGAAATCGATTCATAAGAAAAAAACACTAAAACCTTTACCTTAAATTTACGGCTCCCTCACAAATAACCATTTTGATAGGGTTATCCCTGGCTGGATTACAGCAAAAATAAAGTGAGAAAGGCTTTGTTAATTCCTAAAAATTATTAAAAATATATAAATTCTGTATATTGTTTTTCCATTTTATTGTAAGATGGGAGTTATAAGGGGGTAAATCAATTGAAGTATGTAAAATGCTATTTGCTAATTTTTATTAGCTCCATCATCTAAAGTGGCTGTCAGGATGGATCTGTAGAGGTATTTTCACTAGATAAACTGGATGCAGACATTGCTCGTTGGTCGTCAGAAATGTATGAAGGAAGAGAAGCTGGGACGAAGGGGAACTTTAAAGCGAGAGACGATATAGCGAAAGAATTTAAAAAAATCGGATTGGAGCCGTTACACTCACAAGATTACTTCATGCCGTTTCCTATGATTTTTTGGGATTCAGATGCAGTACAAACAAAACTAGTAGTTCATCTAAAAGATGGAGAAACAAAAGAGTTCTTATACGGAGAAGACTGGATGAAAAGAATTTCTAGTGGTATAAATGTTGATCTCCCAATACTTTTAGCGGAACCTAACAAAGAAATAAGCCCTATAGAAAGTGATCAACATATTATCGTAACAGAAGAAGTAGTCATGCCCTTGGATGATATACGAATTCAATTTATAAAAACAGATGCATTCAAAAAAACACTAACCGAGTATAGCTCAAAAAGTTCAGCTTTCCAAATTTCTGAGTCCTTTTATACTTATTTAAAAAAGAATGAAAATGATATCGATTATATTCATCTAATCTATTACAAAGCACCTTTTGAACAAATAACCGCTCATAATGTAGTTGGCAAAATTCCAGGTAATGGGGATAGCGTTGGAAAACAGGCAATTGTCATCTCCGCTCACTTTGACCACGTTGGTACTGCAGGTAAATCAATTTTCTTGGGGAGTGTAGATAATGCAACAGGACTAACGGGAGTGATGAATCTAGCTAAAATCCTTAAGGATAACTCAAAGGTTAAACCCTTCTCCTCTGATATCCTCTTCGTTGCTTTCAATGCGGAAGAAAACAACTTGATAGGAAGCGCTGCCTTTGTAGAAGAAATTGCTTCCGAATATGATTCCATCATTAATATCAATTTAGACTGCATCGGTATCAAGGATGGAGGCAACATTAGTTTTGTGGGAGAATCATCGAGTAGTAGTAATCTAAACGAATTGTTTGAGGAGATTGCTGGCAATCAAGAAGTAGAAAGTACAAGTATTCTTGAGGATTTTGCAATTATGACAAGCGATCATGTATCCTTCCTAAGAAATAACTTTCAGGCTATCAACATTTCACAAGAAAGGTTTGATAAAATTCATACGACGGAAGACACTCCAGCCTATACGGACAGCAAGCCACTGAAAGCAGCCATTGAACTTGTACAAACTTTTGTAAATAATCATCACAATACCAAATTTGAAAAACTCGATAATTACGTTACATCCTACAACAATTTCGATGAAGACATGTACAAAAATGGAATGAATTTTGGAGAATATAAAAAGGTTTCTGCTTCCGGCGTTGATAGATTGGTTATAAACTTGGATCGTGAAATGACTCAAAAAGAAAGTGAAGACATTCTAGCTACATTTACAGATATCTCTTATGATCTAGTTGACTCTCAATTTAAATATGGTTTAAAAAATCCAGAATATTACAACACTTTATCGAGTAGTACGGAGACTGGTGAGGTGTACAAGCTAAAAGAAAGTGATTATGAATATCATTCTACTCTTATTACTGTCCAAAAAGAGAATAAAAAACATTTTATAAACTTCTCTAGTGGAGAAGTTGGAATAGCAATAGATCCTAAAGACATTGAACAAGTCGGGGATTGGAAATTACTTTCCTATACGAATGAATCGACAAAAGAAAAAATATATACCACTGCTATTTCTATCATTAATGTTAATAATGAAGTGTACAGTGTAGTGATTCAAAACTACGATGAGAAAGTTCAAAAAGCACTAGATACCTATACAAAAGATGAGCTTGAAAGCCTTATAAATGGGTTCAACCACGAACTAGCTATTCAACAGATAATAAAAATGACTAATTAAATAGAGTTCATACTAAACAACACCTGTTGGTCTACAACAGGTGTTTTATATTTTGCTGATAATCAATGACATAACTCTATTAAATTTACTTGGTAGATTGGATTTCACTAAGGCGATACCTGACTTGTAAAAACAGCTAACAGGAGTTAAGAATGATGATTGCCACTATTTTTTCGGGAATCTACTTTGGTTTCATAATCTTTTAATTGTTAGAAAGCCCAAGAAAAAACTCACCTCATTCAATTTCTTGATGAAGGAGTTTCTAAATAAGTATCTTGTGCTAAATACAATTTAATTAATATTCTAAGTTGTATAGTCGCATCTTTCCCTGGAATAAATTATTATTCTGTAATATTAATTTTCATCTTTTGTACAGGATTGGAATTGACTTGTACCTCAATAAAATACATTCCTGGTAAGCTTGGAGCTATGAAACTTCTAATTTCGATCATAAACCATTCACCAACATCTAAATTAACATTTTGAAATGTAACAATATTACCATTAATTCTTCCTGATGTGACTTGTTTCCATCCATTATTGTTTTCATTATAATAATCAGTTACTTTAGGAACTTGTACCCCAATAAATTTAAACGTTAAAGTTGCGTTTGTTATTTTTTCCGTTGCCATCACCATAGGTGTAATGCTACTAAATTGCTGATTTGTCTTGAATTGATATGGATAGCGGCTTCCATTATTATCAGAAAGAATGAAGGTTCCTACTGTTACAATATTATTCAAATTTCTTGTAGATAGGTTTCCGAAATTATCCACGACAATTAAGTTATATTCTCCATAAGTAGCAGGTGCATTTATTGTAGTATTTGCATTTGCGATGGTAATGGAAGCTTTAGATGCTAAACCTCTATTTACCAATTCTTCTAATTTTTCTTCACTATCTATATCTGTCGAATCTAGTGATGCGTCTACTAAATAGCCAACTCCTGCCTTACTACTACTAAAAGAAACGCTTGCTCCTGGAGCTACAGTTTGATTCACAAGAATAGCAACTGGTAGTTCTTGCGCAATTGTTTGTACTGCATCGATATCCGCTTTTGCATTGGCTAATGCTTGGGCAACCTCAGTAGTAGTTAACGCTGTCGAAATTGCGTTCGTACCTGTAGTTTTCATTGATTGAATGATAAACCAATTCATCGGACTGTAGTCTGCTATTTTTTTATAATTCATTAACTCATTGATTGCTAATGTTTTAGCAGAAACTAATGCATTTTGTTGGTCTAATTCCTCTTGCGCAATTGTTTTTACTGCATCAATATCTGCTTTTGCATTTGCTAATGCTTGGGCAGCCTCAGCAGTAGTTAACGATGTCGAAATCGCATTCATACCGGTAGTTTTCAATGATTGAATAATCAACCAATTTTCAGGGCTGTAGTCTGCTTCGTTTTTGTAAATAGTTAACTCATTGATTGCTAATGTTTTAGCAGAAGCTAATGCATTTTGTTGGTCTAATTCCTCTTGCGCAATTGTTTTTACTGCATCAATATCCGCTTTTGCATTGGCTAATGCTTGGGCAACCTCAGCAGTAGTTAACGATGTCGAAATTGCGTTTGATCCTGTTGTTTTCAATGATTGAATGATCAACCAATTTTCAGGGCTGTAGTCTGCTTCGTTTTTGTAACTCGTTAACTCATTGATTGCTAATGTTTTAGCAGAAGCTAATGCATTTTGTTGGTCTAATTCCTCTTGCGCAATTGTTTTTACTGCATCAATATCTGCTTTTGCATTGGCTAATGCTTGGAAAGCCTCAGCAGTGGTTAACGATGTCGAAATCGCATTCATACCAGTAGTTTTCAATGATTGAATGATCAACCAATTTTCCGGGCTGTAGTCTGTTTCGTTTTTGTAACTCGTTAACTCATTGATTGCTAATGTTTTAGCAGAAGCTAATGCATTTTGTTGGTCTGCTTCCTCTTGCGCAATTGTTTTTACTGCATCGATATCCGCTTTTGCATTGGCTAATGCTTGGACAACCTCAGTAGTAGTTAACGCTGTAGAAATCGCGTTTGTACCGGTAGTTTTCAATGATTGAATGCTCAACCAATTTTCCGGGCTGTAGTCTGTTTCGTTTTTATAATTCATCAACTCTGTAATAGAGTTACTTTTTGCTAAGCGTAATGCTCTTTGTGCTGAGTTTTCAGACGGTGTTTCGCTACCTCCACCACTTGTAGGCGGATTGCTTGGAACTTCTGGCTGTTGTATTGGATTAGAAGCGAAGAGTGCTTCTGCTTCCTTTACTTCTTTTGATAAGAGATTGGAATAATTTGTTCCAGCGTTGTTGGAGGTTTTCGAAGTAAGAGCTAAAACCTCATCCATCACTTTTCTTGCTTCTTCTTTTTTCCCCTCATTCCATAATCTTAAGACCTCATTGTTTTTCATATAGATCGTAACAGGAATTCGTAGTTCTTCTCGTTTTGCATCAGATGGCTTTTTATATTTTTCTAATATTAGGTCGCGTGGTGCTTTTCCTGTGAAGCGATACAAAATCGATGTGCGGGAGTCTAATTGGTACGATAATTTATGGTATGCCTCCTCTACACCATCTAAGTTCCCTGCTGCATGAGCAACTAACATTTCTTTTAAAATCGGGTCTAAATATTTTACAGCGTAATTGTAAGCGTCTATATATGGGATTAATCCTTTCGTTATTTTTTCTTCATACAATGAATCTAATTCTTTTATCTTATCTTTCTTTTCTTTAGAAGAAAGATTAGATGAATCAATTAGTTTCTTGACTTCGTTATAATGCTTTTTCACATTGTTCAGTACTGGGTATAGATCTTTACTTGGTTCTATTACGTTCTTTAATGCTGAGTCTACATAATAGAGAGGTGCTCTTTTCATCTCTAATTTAACTGTATCTATCGATTGTTGGATAGTATTCTCTTTACCGTAAGTGATAGTAGAAAAAGAGAAGATAAATGAAGTGAGCAAGGCAGAAGCAACAGTTTGTTTGATTATTTTTTTATTCATTCTTTTTATCCTTTCTTTTTAAAATTTCGTATTTCAAATGAAATGAAAAGTTCGATAGATACGAACTTTTCACTATATAATTTAAATGTTATTTAGCATTTTGCAGAATGACTTGTTCGTTTTGCACGATATATTTGCCATCTCCGATACTATACAAACTAGGAACGTTTCGATATACACGGTATTGTTCGCCTTTTTTCAATACTCGTGCAAGTTTTATAGTTTTGTTGATTTTTTCCCATACGACCGTATCTTCCATAACCTTAATTTTACCGATTTGTCCAGGATGTAGCTCAAGGCCTTTCCATATTTGCTTTGTTCGGCTCGATCCTGTTAGGGAATTTTTGTCTAGCATTGTTCTAGAAGGTGTCTCATATCGAATAGAATTTGTTCGTTCTACCCAAATTTCTCCGCCTAATCCAAGCATAGGTGAAATATTTTCATATGCAGGAGCTGCTTGTCCTTTTTTCAAACTATCCACTTTCTTCAGTCGATTGTTTACAAGTTCATAAACAGGTAAAGATTTTTTTATGCTTAGGCAGCCAATTGCACTTGCTGGAAGTTTGTCAGAACCACAAACTTTACCATCAAAAAATGCTTTAGCACCATCCATATATACAATGGAGAAAGTACTGAACTTAGAAATAGTAAATTCTAGCCCCAAATCGGAGTTGTTTTTGTAAGGAACCACCTTTCCTCTAACTACTTCCTTGGTGCCATCACTATGTTCAACAAAAATGACGAGATTTTTTAACAGTTCATCTCGTGCTTTTGAATCCTTTGGTAAGTCTTCTTTTAAAGGAAGCAAAATGGAAACTTCTCTGCTTTGCATATTGGTATCTATTTCCATTGGACGCCCGATAATTTGAACGTTCTGATTTTTTGCGATTTCTTGAATTACTTGTTCTTTTTTTGCACGTTCTTCCACTTGCTTTTGTAGTTCCTTCATTTTGATAGGTACAACTCGGAAATATAGATCCTCACTAAACGTGGATAAGGATTTAGTTGGTATCGAAATAATCGCATTATCTGTTGCAATTTCTAATTTCAGCTGCCCATCATTCAATTGTTTTAAAGCTGATTTCGGAATTTCTACTACTACTTCGGAAACCTTATCATTCGTGTCCGGAATGATAATTCGTGCAGTGTCAGTCCCTTGTTGCTTCGCTTTTTGAACTGTTTCCTTGGCAATATCTTCGGACATGGAAACGTGGTCTTTCACCTTACCATTTGAATCTGTTGTACGTGTTATTGGTGTTTTCGTTAAATTAGTTCCATTTTTTCCATCTACGTCGACTACAATTTTTTCTATGTTAGAAGATGATGTTGATTGTCCTCCATTGTTATTGTCACTGCTTGAAGTTGGATTTTTTGTAAATGTTAACGTTGTAATTGCTCCGGCTGGTATACTTCCGCTTGCTCTCACTCGGATTTGAACGGTTACGTTTCCATTAAATGTTGGGGTATCGTCCGGATCATAACCCGTCCACATACCGCCACCGTCTGTCGAATATTCCATTGTGCTGTCTGCTCCAAGTAGCTTGTTTGTTAAATCGTCTTTCGTTACATTTGGGGCAACTGGGCTTGTTTGTGCCGGTGCTCTCATTACTGTAATCCCATATGTCTTGGTACTTCCATCCTCTGCTGTCACTACAATAGTGATGTTATTTTCCCCGACATTTAAGTTGATATCCCTACTTGCTTTACCACTTTCAACTAATAGACCATTCACTGTTACTGTTGCCTTGTTGTCTGCAACAGTAGGAGTAACTTTTATGCTAGATAAGCTATTTTCTACATTTACTGTATAGATTTCAGTGTCCATAGCGAACGTTGGGCTTAACGAACCAGCTGATAATTCTAAATTGCTTAGATTAATATTTGCATTCGGTAAGTCCGAAATCCATCTTGCATATAATATTTTCGGTTCATTTATAACGGTAGTAAAATCAAATTCTGTTGTAAAAGATTCAGTTGTATACCATCCAGCGAATGTATAACCATCTCTTGTTGGATTTGCAGGTTTTCCCACTTTTCCATTTTCCATAATAATTTGAGAGTCTACTTCACTTCCATTAACAACTTCAAATTTCACATTATAACTATTAACAACATTTATCTTTCCATTCACTAAATCAGCTTGAATGTCTTGTAACTCCGAATCATAAAAGTTAAAGTTTTCTATATTATTTTTATCAATAGTCAATGCACTGTTTCCTAATTCAGCATCGCTTTTTACTTTTACTTTTATCTTGAATAATTCTGTTGCTGTTGATATAGGAGAATCTCCTCCAGTCATATCAACCCATACTACTGCTAGCCTATCTTCTTGCTCACTAGTATTAGAAACAAAATAATCACCAATTGAGTCATTTGGAATTATGTCTAACACTTCTAGAACATTCGAATCATAATTGATTTTTAAGCCATATGCTGCAATTCCTGACACAGGAGTATTAATAGTAACTGGAATTTCTTCGACTAGTCCTTTTCCAACCGTAACATCTCCAATAGTTACAGTTACTCCAGCTATATCATCAGATTTAGCAGAGGCATTAAGTTTCACCATTCCCGCAAAAGAAAAAAGGTTAAACACTAATAAGAAAACTAGAAAACTAGAAAGTATTTTTAAAAATCTATTTCTGAACATCAATATCATTTGTCCTCCTATATAGGGTAATTTTTACTATAGTTATTCTAGCACTTTAGACTAGACATTTTCTGAACAATACTGCCAGTAAACGACAAAAAATCCACCTTATTAATAGAAATTAGGTGGATTCAGTCATTTTTATATACTTTTCATCAAATCTTCTAGTTTTTTCTGTGGCTTTACTCCTAACTGTTGCCATAGAATCGTTTTATAGTTATTGTAGACTTGTATTGCCGTTCGATTACTACCTTGTTGGATATAATACTGAACCAGTTGGATTGTGTATCCTTCTTCCCAAGGATCGATTTCAATTAGCTTTTCAATGGCTTCTTTTATAACACTATCTGTTTTTGTTTCAATGTTATTAGCTGCGATAAACTTCTCTAAAAACTGTGTGACTTTTTTTTGTAGCTGTTCTCGTTCTTCCATCGCCCAGTCATAATATTCTTCGGCTAAATAATGGTTCTTATATAAATCTATCAGCTTCTTTACATCTTCGGTTTTATTTTGTGTTTTATTTAACACCTTTTGGAGATCTTGTACGTCACTATTAAACTCAATGGATAAAGAATAACGCTCATCTACAAATTTAACTGAATCGTGAAACCCGTGACTTTTCAATTCTTTCCGTAAATGATATACACTCGTGTGCAACATTGCAGCTGCCTTATCTACAGTTCGTTCTGGCCATAGTTCTTCCATAATCATTTCCCGTTGTACAGGTTTACCTTGATGGATGAGATATGCACAAAACTCTTTTACCTTTTTTGTCCTCCACTTAATCGGTTCATTTTGATGGTCTACTCGGAAGCCGCCAAGAAAACTTGCATGAAGTAATGGCGCAAGATTAGAAGGCGGATTTGGCAGTTTTCTACGCTGACCAATTCTCCGAACAGTTTTTTCTAAACGTCTTTTTTCAATTGGCTTTAGAATGTAGTCAACAGCATGGACATTAAATGCTTCTAGCGCATATTCATCGTAAGCCGTAACAAATACGACATCCACTTGTGAAGTCATCTCCTCGATTTTTTCTGCCACTTTTATTCCATTCAACTCTTTCATCTCGATATCAAGAAATAGAATATCGGGTTGCAGTGCTTCAAAACTTCCCAACCCTTCTAATGGATTGGCAAACTTGCCTATAATTTCGATTCCTCCAATTTCTTTTAGCATCGCTTCTAATAATTCGATTGATAAAATTTCATCATCCACCAAAATGGCTTTTAACATTTAACGTCCCCCCTTTTCACTTTGTATTAGTGGGAATCTTATTTCCACTGTAGTTCCTTTATGTTCCTCACTAGTTATTTGAATGGATGCATCTTCAAAATATTTTAGACGTTTTTCTATATTTTGAAGTCCAACACCTTGACCTTTTTCCTTTTCTACATTCCAAATTTGTTGTAGTCGTTGCTCAGACATCCCTAGACCATTATCTGTTATTCGGAAGACAATCCGGTCATTTTCCCTTTTAACTATGAGCCTGACAGTTCCTTGGCCATCCTTCATTTTTAAGCCATGAACAATTGCATTTTCAACGATAGGCTGCAGTAGTAATGGAGGAATAAGACAATGGAGTGAATCATCCATTTGTACCTGCCATACTAGCTGCTCAGGAAACCTAGTGCGATGTATATTCACATAGGATTGAATAAGGGAAAGTTCCTTTTCTAATGGTACTGAACTATGTGTATTTTCAAAGGAAAAGCTTCCTCTCATGAAGTTTGCGAAATCTGTAATCATGGCACGTGCTTTATCCAAATCTAAATAACTAAGGGAGAGAATCGAGTTTAATACATTGTAAATAAAATGAGGTTTAATTTGCGCCTGTAAAAAAGCTACCTCCATTTTCACAGCATTTTCGGACGATTCCTTCATTAATAATAAATTTCTTATTCTAGTCTTTAACTCCGATGTATCGAATGGTTTATGTAAAAAATCATTCGCACCCGACTGAAAAGCTGCAACCATATCTTCTGGTCGAACAGCAGCCGTTAGCATTAAAATAGGCAGCTCAGATGGTAAGTAAGACTTCCTCAATTGTAGACAAACTTCATACCCGGAAACTTCTGGCATCATTATGTCTAAAATTACAAGATCTACATCCGTATGCTTTTTCATCTGCTCCAAAACTGCCTTTCCACTATCAACCGCAATGATGAAATAGTCCTCTGCCATAAGCATATCTATTAATACTTTCAAATTCACATGATCATCATCTGCAATAATCACTTTTTTTCTTTCCTTATTTTCTACGATATAAGGCATAGAAATAGAAAAAGGATGCTGCATTGCCTCTTTCAAACTGGTTGCTTTAGGCAAAGTAACAGAAAAGGTAGTTCCCTTATTAACGGTTGAATCTACAGTGATAGTCCCTCCTTGAATATGAACAAGCTCTTTCGTAACACTTAAACCTAGACCAGTTCCTCCACTTGAATTGCTGTATTGGCGAAAAGGCTCAAATACGTGTTTTAAATTCTCCGGAGCAACTCCAATGCCAGTATCAATAACTTCTATAACTAAATTTTCTTCCTGTTCGTAGCAATTAATTTCCACTTGCCCGCGAATCGTATACTTAACAGCATTATCTATTAAATTATATAAAATTTGACGAAGTCTTTCCTCGTCTGCCATTACGAATTGTCCCCGCTGTATATGATTAACAATCTTCACATCTTTGTCTATCATATATGTAAAAGTTTCCACTACGACATGTGTAATAGCATATAAATCCACTGGGGAAATGTTGACGCTTAAATCTCCTTCTTTCAGTTTCGAAAAATCCAAAATATCATTTACTAGATTAGACAAACGCTGAGCAGTACCTACAATTAACCCCATTTTTTCTTCTTCCTCTACTTTTAATGTAGATTTTCTGTCCTCCAGCATAGACTGAGAAATTGCAATAATTCCATGCAATGGAGTGCGAAATTCATGAGAAGTCTTTGCTAGAAACTCATCCTTCAACTTATCCACTCGTAATAGAGCCTTAGACAACTCTTCCTTTTTTAAGAAGGAATCCATGAAACGATGAGAAATATAGAGTGAGAGCATCGTTAAACAAATAAAAGGAAATAAAGGAGGTATTATATTGAGTGCATAATTTGTCATAACATTTAATGTTCCGACAGTAAAATAGATGAAAATGGTGATAGTGCTAAAGATTAAATAAGAAGCACCGACAGCCTTTTTGGATATAGCAATAATTTGTAAATAGAGGATATACACTAAAATGATAAATATATAAAGAGAATAATAGATTTGAAATCCTGAGTTCATCTTGACGGGTAGTAGTGCAGATCCCGTTAACAAAATACCCACTACATAGAGAAATTTCACTATCCCTTTATTTGCAAGTTGTTTTAAAGAAGTGTGAAAAAAGCATAGCATAAACAAACCTATCCAAATACTTGATAAGGATTGAAATCTTTCAAATAATGCATAAGGTGTCGATGGGAATAGTTGTAAAAATACCTTCTCTCCATGAGAAATTGCATATAAGACATTGGCAAAACAAAAAAGTGAAAAGAAAAGCTGTTCCATTCCAATCCTTGCATGCAGATAAGTACCTAAAAAGTATATGAACATGGTGGAAAAGGCGGCAATGGTTATCCAGTCATATGCAAGAGAACTATCCCGAAGTTTTCCTATACTATTTTGATCACCTATTAAAATAGAACCTAAAATTCCTCCCCCTGATGCATAGTCAAAATTAGCAACATGTACGATCAATTCTACCTCGTCCTCGTTAGGAGAAAAGTAAGAGACATACGGGGTATTATGAGGTGTGTAAGTAGAATTCTCTGCCGGAATTCCACTTTTACCTAACAGCTTGCCATCTATATAAATAGCATTCGACATACGAATATTAGTTGTTTTTATCCCTAACACTTCTGTCGGATCATTCAATAAGATTCTTAATCGATAGGTACCACTAGTATATTTGGGTATCTCTTCACCATCTAGTTCGTATTTCGTCCATAGCGATGGGACTTGAACAAGTGATGATTGTTGTTTATCAAATTCCTCAGAGTTTAACAGCTTATTAGGAACAAACTCCCATTCACCATTCATTTCAACTGGTTCGGCTCCGTTAAACTCATAATTACCTAAATCTAAAACACCATTCACAACTTTTGGTGCAACCGATTTTTCTTTTCCTAGGATGGTATTCAAGGCGAATGCACTTATAAGTAAAACTCCAATAATGACAATAATTTTTACATAGTTTTTTTTCATGTTGTTATGTCCTTATATTTATATATTTCTAAATCTCATTTTAAATAAAATTTCTTATTTGATAAATTGATTGTAAGTGGAAGAACTGCATTGTACAATATTTTTTGAAATGAACCAGGTCTTATAATATAAATGACTACATTTGATTTTTTCTAAAAAACTTTTTTCACATAAAGAAAGACCCTCCATTAATAATGGATTTTATATTGGAGGAATTCAGTTTGAATACCAGATAATAGGAATTTAAAGTAGGATCTCAAATAAACTTTTGTCTCCCTAATTTGATTCACTTATCTAACTTTCGTTAACAATGTTCGCTTCATTTTCATATTGTAATTCTTGTGCTAAGACATTAACTTGGCCATTAAAAATGCTCAAAAAAATAAACTACTCCCTTAGAGTAGAATAATATATTTCATTAACACATGAAATTCTAAAACAGTAAGTATACTTGGGTTTTAATACCTTTACCTAGCAAATAAACTTAAAAAGCCCACAAGTCCTAATAGACATTGTGGGCCACTTTGTTTGAAAGCATCATTTATTAAATGATCATAATTTCCCAAAAATCAGCTTACACTAAACCCGCTTCCTAATACATCGCGGACATCATGTACCACGACAAATGCTTGTTCGTCTACGCTACTTATGGTTTGTTTCAATTGAACCAATTCCTGTTGGTTGATGACAATATAGAGTACTTCTTTTTGATCCTGACTATAGCCGCCGCGCCCTTCTAGAATGGTAACACCTCGTGTCATGTTTTTAACGATAAACGAACGTATTGCTTCTGAGTGTTCAGAAATGATAGTCACAGCTGTCCGATTATTTAGTCCTTCAATTACATAATCAATTACTTTTGATCCTAGGAACACGGCAACAAGTGTGTACATGGCTTTTTCTTGGCCGATGATAAATACCGACCCCCCAATAACGATAATATCAATGACGAGGACGCCTTTTCCTAAACTCCAGCCTAAATATTGATTGGCTAAACGTGCTAGAATCGCCGATCCGCCTGAAGTTCCACCTGCCCTAAACATTAGGCCTAGACCAAGGCCTACAAATACGCCTGAGAATAGAGCAGCCAGCAAAGTATCTCCATTCAATCGATGTCCCACGTCCTCTGTTATGAACAGAAAAAATGAGGAAGAGATTATTCCGAGTACTGTATAAATCATCGTCTTTTTATCAAAAAACTTATAGCCTATCACCAAAAGGATAGCATTGATAATTAGGTTCACGACACCCGGAGACCAGTGGAATAAATAGTATGTAATTACAGTGACCCCAATGACGCCACCTTCAGATAAACGATATGGAATTGCAAAGTAGTTAATACCGATCGCAAACAATAAAGAACCTACGATGATTAATAATATTTCTTTGAAACGTTGTGGTGCCATAAATTGTAATTCCTCCTACAAGTTGAACCGCTCAAAAAATAGAGCGTTCGGCCACAATTCGGCCTAACGCCACTTTATGTACTATACTGTCAGTCTTCCGACTCCCATTTCTTTGCGTGTTTCTCGATTATTTCAATTAGTTTATTCATTGCAGGCGTAAGCCACTTATCTTTGTGATATGCAAGTTGGGTAGTCACAAATTCCTCGCTATGAACCCAAGGTAATGCTATTAAACTTCCTCGCTCGAGTTCATCCCTCACCGTCATCAATGGAAGATAAGAAAGTCCTAAGCCACACTTTACTGATTGTTTAATGGCCTCGATGTTCCAAAATGCGATTCGGGAACATCCTATGCCCTCTTCTTTAATCCATCTTTCTAGCAAATCACGATAACTACCAGACTCCGTCAACAGCAACACTTCACCCTCTAAATCGGCTGGAGTGATAACGGTTTTGTCACTTAAATGGTGACCTGGTGGGGCGATCATTACTAACGTCTCTTTCACTAAATCAGTCGTTAAAATATCTGGCCCTAGTTTTTCAGGGTTCGTAAATAATGCCAAATCAAATTTCCCGGATTTTAGCTCATTGTTAAGTTCTTGGCTTTCAGACGGTTGCAAAATAAGATGTACATTCGGGTACATCCTCTTAAACTCATACAGGATAGTTGGCAACCTATATACCATTAGGGATTCATTTGCACCAATTAAGACCGTACCTGAAGGCTCTTTGCTTAACCGGGAAGAATCGACTGCTTCCTGGTAAAGTTGTAATATTTCCTTTGCGTACGACGCTAAATGTGTGCCGGCATCTGTTAAGACAACCGTTTTTCCTAGGCGTTCAAAGAGGCGGTTCCCAACAGCTTCCTCCAGCGCTCTAATATGATTAGTTACTGTCGACTGAGTATAGCCCAACTGTTCGCCTGCCCGGGTAAATCCTCCAAATTCGGCAACTACCAAAAAGGTTTTTAGATTGCGAAGCTCCATTTTCATTTCCTCCTATACGAGTAATATTCCTCATATTGTATAGGAATCAGAACAGAAAGACGAGATTATTTACTTCCAACGGATATTATAATCTCTTAAACGAAATTAATGAAATGAATTATTCTAATTAATATCATTCAAAATATTAGGGTTAGTTGACTATATACTAAAAAATGATTTTAAGTGGTCTTATTTTTTGGGGTAGCCCTTTCTCAAAATAATCAATTTTCTACAGAAAAATTTTTTAGTACAAATAATCTATTACCGTGATAAATGCACTTGTAATAGGTAAATACTTGAATACCCTATTTATAACTGAAGGGCATCCCACCCAAGGTGAAATAAATTATTTTCTTAATACTAAGCAAATGAATTAGACGAACATCTTTTATGAACATAAAATGTATTATCCCATATATAGGAGGTGTACGATATGAGTGGAACAGTTGGTGGATATGGTACAGGGAACGGATTCGCATTAATTATTGTTCTGTTTATACTTTTAATAATTATTGCAGCCGCTGCATTTAATGGATATGGCGGTGGATATGGCGGTTATTGTTAATAATAATATGGTTAATACCAACATTTTAAGTACATTCAAGACAGGTCAAAATACCTGTCTTATTTCCTTGAACTGTTTGTAATATTCTTTTTTCCTTGTACTTACACTTAGCATTTAGATTCTCCAAACAAAGATTTCAGTAATTCTTCCCCCATTCATTTCGTCCTCATTCTTGCTCTAATAATCGAAGCATAACCTTTTCCAGAGTTCTTTTGGCTACAATATTACCGTTATAGTTATGGATCGTGAAGTGACTTCGTTACTTCACGATCCATTTTTTTGGTCATCTTGCGGAGGATGCTTGTCCGTCGCCTTCTTTAGTTATTTGAAATCAAGATTCTTTTAATTTGGATAATGAAAGCTAATATCCTGTCCTACTCTTTTAAAAGTAGACGAAGATACAATTTCACCGCGGCATCGCTTCTTTATCAATCGATACTGCCTATTTTTCTCTACATCCAATTGCCCTAGGTACTCCTTGGAGATTAACAAGTAAATCAAGACCCAGGACTAAAGAATAACGAGGGAATCGGCTTTCGGCTTAATTCTTGCCCGACTTGCAAGCGTCCGCATGCAGCTGAAATCAGCCTGTTCATGGCAGTATATTTTTTTACTACCATAAAAAATAGCACTACCATTGGCAGTACCCTTTCCACTAACTCATGTGAATTATCTTTTATTGTTCTTCTTCCCAATTTCCGTCACCTTTTAGACCTGAAATTGTACTTGCTTTAAAAACCGGATTTAAAACTTTTTTGCGCTGGCTAGAAATGTGGATAGTAATCGTTAGACGTCAAAAATAGAGCCAATAGAGGTGGCCAAGTCACCCCATTGGCTCTCAATCTATCTGTAGATACGCAACCAAGTTACTTAGAAATTGAAATTAATCTATGAAATATAGTCTTCTTTAAAGATCATTTTCATAAATTTTATAAAGTTCCTATTTTAGCAACTGATCTATCCATTTCTGTACCTTCAAACCTTCTTCAAACGAAACGATTAGTGACTCCTTACCATTTATTAAACTATGGCATGCATCCAAAAGACTTTCTTGCTTACTTTTTGGAATATATTGAGTAGCTTTTTGATCCGCTTCGCTTTCCCAAAGTTCTGACCAATTTCGGATTGTCATAACTTTTTTTGTTCCAAAAACCTTAAATTCTAGAAGTTCTTCCTGTCCAATACCTGACAAGCTATTTAAAACAATTGGTATACCACTTTCAGTTTTAGCCAAAGCTGTAACACCTGTTTCACATAGTTCTTCATTTTTTGGATAGTTCGTCTCATGTGTAGATATAGTAAAATCACCAAATAGATGATACAGTACTTGAAGATAATGTGGAAATATTTCTCTTATGAACCCTCCTTGTTCTCTTGAGGCTATCCATGGATTTTGTTGCCATTTTCTTGGCCAGTGTGGAAAGTATGTTTGTAGCTCAATACGAACAATATCGCCAAGTGAATCTGTAGTCACTGCTTTTTTTAGACTATGTACAATAGGACTATACATTAATGGAAAATGCATTGCGGTATGAACTTTAGCTTCAGATGCCGCTTTTACCATACGGATGCCATCTTGAGAATCATGTGCAAGTGGCTTTTCAGAAAGAATATTCAAACCGTGTGCAGCTATTTGTTCTGCCAAAGGAGCGTGACTTACTGGTGGTGTCCCAATATAAACCCAATTAGGTTGTAATTTAAATAGCTCATCTAACGTTTCAGAAGCAGTAATTTGATATTTAGTTGAAATTTCCTTAAGTCTTGTTTTATTTTCATCATAAACGGACACAATTTCGCAGTTAGGATGAGCCAAAATTTGATTAATAATTCGCTCCCCAACAACACCTGTTCCAATTAACGCAAAAGTAGTTTTAGTCATAACACACACTCTCTCATAAGTATTTATATAAATGTAACCAGTCACTTTAGAAAAATTCTGGTATCCCTCAACTAATTTTACCATATATAATTTGTGTTCCTCTATTAAATTTTCTATTTTATTCAAAAATTTACTCACATAATCTTATACTGACCTATACACCCTCATTTCACTAATATATATTAATATTAGGTGATGAAATGAAAACAAACATATACTTAAATAACGAGAAATTTTTATCGGGAATAACCATGAAAGATGAAACGGAATCTGAAAATAATAACATGGCTCTTCATGTCTGTGAAACTATTGAAAATGTAATAGAAAATCGCAAAAAACTAGCTACTTTCTTAAACATTGGATTAGACACATTTGTTTGCTCAAATCAAACACATAGCTCAAATTTTCATCGAGTTACTCTGGATGACAAAGGTAGAGGTGCCGATCGAATGGATTCCGCGATTGAGGATACAGACGCCATGTATACTTATGAGCCAAATCTATTATTATGCAGCTTTACTGCCGATTGTGTACCAGTAATTTTTTACAGTGAAGTAAATGACCTTATTGGCGTAATTCATTCAGGATGGCAAGGTACTATTAAAGAAATTACTTTGAAACTATTTGAGCATTTAAAACAAGTCGAACATTGCAATCCAAGCGATATGTATGTCCAGATTGGCACTGCGCTGAGCCAGGAAAAATTTGAGGTTGATGAAGATGTGTATGTTAAATTCAAACTTCTTGGCTATGCAGATGATTTTATTTACTACAATGACCAAACCCGCAAGTATCACATTGACAATCAGCAAACCGTGAAAAAACAATGTGAGTTAGCAGGCATCCCTTCTGATCGAATTAGAATTGATTCGACCTGTACGTATTTGAACTCAGATGGATTCTCTTATCGTCAAAACAAACAAAGTGGAAGACATCTGAGTTTTATTATGAAAAAAAGTGATTGAGAGGAGCATTGAATGGCTAAACATATTTTCACTGGGCGTTACACAACGGAGAATAACGAAGATGTTGTAGTTTTTATTATTGGGATGAGGATTAACAAGCGACTAGCCGTGAACAAGTGGCTTCCGGTATTTAATGCAATGCCTGGAATGATAAAAGAGCTATATATGAACAAAGAAGCGTTAGGATTTTTGTCCATGGAAAGCTATTTTGGCCTTAGAACCACGGTAATGATTCAATATTGGCGTTCGACTGAAGATTTGCTTTCCTATGCTAATGGCGAGAAACATTTGGCAGCATGGAAAAATTTCAATAAAAAAATTGGTAACAATGACGCAGTCGGAATTTATCACGAAACCTATAATCTTAAAAAGGGAAACTACGAAACGGTGTATGGAAATATGCCTCTATATGGTTTGGGAAAAGCCATGAAACATGTACCTATTACAGCTGAACGCAACTCTGCTCGAAAACGGCTAGCAAAAAATTGATAACAAAAGCACATCAAATTACATAACTTGATGTGCTTTTGTTCGAATTACGTAAAATACTCTAGTTTAGCATTAGGAAAAAATTTTTCCATATAGCCGTAAAGATGTTCTTTTATATCTTCTTCTTCCCCTTTTTGATAAATGTACTTACCTATTCCATACTTTCCCCATTTATATCTTCTTGCGGATTCATCCAATTCCAATTTAGTCATCGGATAATTCTTTTCAATCACTTTTTTAGCGGGTTTCGTAAAACGGTGTTGAATGAATTCAAATGTAATATCATCTCTTGCATCCATAGGTAGTTCCGCATCAAGACGTTTAAACATATGATAGTACTCTTCCTCCCACCCTTCATGGAGGTAGATTGGAGCTACGATAAAACCAAGGGGATATCCAGCTCTCGCTACTTTCCCTGCTGCTTCTATTCGATTGGCTAAAGGAGATGTTCCAGGTTCAAAGTTTTTAATGACATAATCTGCATTCACACTGAATCGAAATCTGGTCTTTCCGTTATGCTTGGCATCCAGTAGATGATCGACATAATGAAATTTTGTTACAAATCTCAACCTACCAAGTTCGCTTTGACCAAAGTGTTCGATTGCTTTTTTTAATGTATGGGTTAAATGATCAATTCCTACAATATCAGAAGTACAAGATGCTTCAAATCGAGTGATGTCAGGCGCACGGTCCTCCATATAGTGATCAGCAGCTTCTAGAATTTCATCCACATTCACATATGTACGAATGTATGGCTTGCTTCCCATTGTTGTTTGTAAGTAGCAATAATGACAATGCCCCATACAACCTGTAGCAAATGGAATAGCATATTCAGCAGAAGGCTTGGACGTATCAAACTTAAGAGTTTTCCGAATTCCGACTACAAGTGTTGACTTTGCAATTCGATATTTTTGAAAATCATTTTCCCCAGGAAGATCTCGAACTTGATTATGGGAAGTTGTATACCTAATTTCTACACCCATCTTTTCAAATTTTTCTTTTAGTTCTTGGCCAAGGGGATAGTCCAACGCTTTGGGTTCAAAATATACAAGTTGAGGTGTAAATGGTTTTTTCATGTCCTACCTCCCTCTTAATGAAAATACTGTTGATACGCCTGTTCTGCATCTGTTTCATTTGTATATATCGCCAGCTCATTTGTTAAAGGATAGTAAGTCTCATAAATAAAAAGTGCTAATTCGTTCGGCTTATCAGGGTTATTTACAACAGCTGCTTCCTGTATATTGGCTACATTTTGGATATGTGGATTTCGATAAAAAATATACACAATATCTCCCGCATTGTAATCGCTATGCACGTCATCTCACTCCTTAGAGTTTTGATTAGTTTGGCTAAGCACTAGAAAATTATGTCTTGGCAGTTTAATTTATTAGTCGCAAAAAATGGTGAAACACTCATCTGTCAAAATACTACTAATTGCTTTGGCTATACTATTCAATAAGAATTCTACTCGTACCAATAGTACTCCATATTTTTTTGGTGTGTCTCTTCGATATTCGATGCACTTGTTATTGCAATAACATTTACACTTGCCCCAGCGACTTGCGTCCAACCACCAATCAATGCCAATCTATCTCCTAAGGTTTCCAGTTTTTTTAATAAAAAAACATTGCCAGCCGCATCTAAAAATGCTCCCAAAGCTATTAAGCTATTTCCAGTTACCTCAAGATTTTTTGTTGGTGAATTTCCCTCTGCAGCTCCCACAGCCTCATAAGCCGCTCCAAGACCTAGGACACCACTCCCAACGACATTTAATCTATGTCCTTCTTCCTCTGAAGTGTTAATTTCAATCTCTGTTGCAACTGTATTTGTAGAGTTCCCTGCAGCTTGAAGCCAACATCCTATAATGATGTCATTTCGGAATTGCTCCTTATCTTCCTGAAATAATTCTGTATTTCCTAAAGCTTGAAGGGTATTTCCAAAAGCTCCGATGGCATTTCCCTGACCAACTAACTTTGCACCCATTAGACTTTCTGTAGTAGCTTCTCTCGTTACTCCTAGGGCACTGATAATTGCTCCAATTAAAATTAACCATGCTCCAGAATAAATTAGCTCATCTCCATGTTTCATTACATCACCCCACCATTCCATAGAAGAAGTTACTATATCTTATTCAAGAAAATGCATTATTGGTGGTACATCTTATATAGAGCTCTGTTAAAGTATTTAGGAATTTTCAATCATAGTTAAGACAACTATCTTAGTTATATACCTTCTCTCCTTAGCTAGAGCCTCAAACTCTCGCTTAGTGATAAGGACAATTACTAACATCACCTCGAATAATTTTTTTCAAATATGCGTAATGTGATATATGGATGTTCTAGAAAAAGTAGTGAGAATAATAACATACATAAGCAATTGTTTATGTAAAATTCAAAAATTAATATTTCCCGGAAAATAGTCCAGTGTGATTTCATCAAAATGTTTTTTTAATCTTGGTGGGAGTCCAATATCGAAATCGAAATATAGATTTCTTAATATCTTTTATCTCCTATTCCTATAAACGTTTATATTATTTCATTCACCTTTTCTATTAAAAGATAAAAATAATATGATAAAATATTATAGTCTAAATGTTTTAATTATTCATAGACAATCTTTGCTTAGGAGGTAGATATTATGACAAACCCAAAAAATATTGTTGTGAGAAATTATAAGGGGATAACGTCTAACTAAGAAAGCTGTTTAGCGTTTCCCCACATTTTGAAAGGGGAAATTTATTTGAATCAAACATTATTAATCATCGATGCTCAACAAGATTTAATAGAAGGAAATCAAGAAGAAAGCGCGGTTTTTAACAAAGAACAACTTGTTAGAAATATTAATGAAGTGATTAACAAAGCAAGGAAAGCAGACGTACCAGTTATTTTTGTTAGGGATCTCGATGTTGCTGAGGGTAAAGGTGACGGTTTTCAAGTTCACAGAGAAATCAATGTCCCAACGGAAGCAAAAATTTTTGATAAGTCAGCTACCAATTCATTTCACGGTACAGGGCTTCTAAATCATTTAAAAACGCAACAGATTGAACATGTCATTATTATGGGCTGCAAAACACAACACTGCATAGATAGTGCAGTCAGAACAGCTACTATTAGTGGCTTAGATGTAACCTTAGTCGGTAATGGTCATTCTACAACGGACAATAATGTTTTAAGTGCAGAACAGATCATTGAGCATCATAATAGTACTCTTCATGGCCATTATAATGTCGAAAACTTTTCTGTAGTCAGAAATTCCGATGAAGACTTATTTTGTCCAATTCATGACTCTTATAGGTAAAATTAATCCAAAAGCGGCGGCACTAGTCAAGTGTCGCCTTACTATTTATCACCCCTTAGTATTTCCATTTCGCAGAATGACGATTATATTATCACTCTACTAAACTTCCCTTTATAGGGGATTTTTTTATTCAATACTTTTTAAAATTTTTATCCCCACAGCACCTACTGCAAAAGTTACTGCAAAGGATTTTTAATACCCCCATTTACTAAAAACAACCAAAAATTACAAAACACCTTCCTTTGGAAATTGTTACATAGTACTTAAATGAGTAAATTTTCATTTTCAGCAAAGAATGATTACAGAAGGAGTGAAAAAATATGGCAAATAAAAATAAAATATTAGTACCTTCCGCTCGCGAAGAATTAGATAAACTCAAGGCAAGAGTGATGAAGGATATTGGTTACAATGTGGATATTAACAATCCTGATAATGTAAAATACGAAATTGCCGATGAACTAAATATTCCATTAAATAAAGGATATAATGGCAAAATTACCGCAGAAAATGCTGGAAAAATTGGCGGACCGATAGGCGGTAATATGGTGAAAGAAATGATAAGAATGGCACAAGAACAATTGTTAAAAAAATAATATAGCCACTCCGTAGTCGATTTAGGTTGAGACGCATAAACAACCTTGAATTGGGGATTATAAAGCTGAAATAGATGAACATGTGGCTCAATATTGCCCATTACATCATAATTTCTATTTAAGTATTTCCAATCTTGTACAAAGAATTCGTTTCAAGGAAAATCCAATTTTCCCCTTTCATCCGTGTTAATATGTTGTCTTTACTCAATAGTTGTATTAGGCGCAGCAGTTGAAAATTCGACAGGAGGTTCTATAAAGATGGCACAAACACAACAAAATATTAGCTCAAGAAGTGCATACACTCGTTTCATGTTGGGATCAATAATGACTGCATATGGTACAGTACGGCTTATGCGTGATACGAAAAGCAAAAGTGGACAAATGCTCGTCTTGTTAGGGTCAATGAAAGCAGCGGAAGGCGCAACAAAGTTTTGTCCAAGAAAAGCAATGAATGCATCAATAATGAATAGTAACATGATGCAAAAAATAAAGAGCGGAGACGCTACTCGAGGCGCATCAGCTGGTGCTGGAGCTACAATGAATAATGCGTCTCAATCTGGACAAAGTGCTTCGAGTGGCAATAGACAAACTAGTGGAAACATTATGCAAATGGTCGGAAAAATCGTACAAATGATATACGGAAAAGATGCACCTCAAAATGCTATGGCTGGTACGCAAAGCATGAGCGGCGGTGCTGGAGCGACTGGCGCTCAGACCTTTGGTAATGCTGCACAACAAATGACAAACGGAAATACAGCACAAATAGTTGGAAACATCGCCCAAACCATTTCACCACAAGTTGGTCAAATAGTAAACGATGTAGCGGGCTTGACCGGATCACAACAAGCCTCAGCAACAAATGGAGCATCGAATACGAATGGAAATACGAAAAATACTTCAAGCGGAACGTCAAATGGTACAAATAACGGGACTATGAAATCAGCTTCAGCTTCAGCTTCTAAAAATAGCGGGAACAAGCAAGCTTCTTCGGCAAGTGGGAACAACACTCCAAAAGCAGATGCAACGAAACCACTTATGGACGGTGCCGCAAATAAATCTAATGTAGATGCTTCGGTAATAAATGCATCTTCAAAAACAGCTCAAAAAAACGCACCAACAACAAATATTCTACAATAACAGTAAAACATGTCATCGGAAATTACGATGGCATGTTTTTTTCCCTTATTTATTCCAATTAAGATATAAACACTTTTAAAGTTGTTTTTCCCTAACAAATACAACATATGTTAGGATAACATTATAGAGTTTTACAGTTATCTATGCGTTAAATAATATTAATTAATAGGAGGCTCATAGTGCAGAACGTAATAGAAAAATTAAAAGAAATAGATTCAAGTGATGTAGGAATTATTATTTACTCAAGCGAAAAACGGAAAAAGGTTACTGAATACAATAGTAACTTGTTAGTGCCGCTTGCTTCTGCAGCTAAAGTAGCAGTGGGTTTTTGTATTACTAAATGGGTTGAGGAGAAATTATTAAATTGGAACGACATTGTTGAGGACATTTGTTTTAATCCGAAAGAAGATAGTAAGGAACTTTATCCTCACTTTCAACATAGGAAGACTCTTTTACTTCAAGACGCAGTTGAAATTATGATTGCCTGCCATGATAGTTTTGTAGCAGATAGAATAGTACAAATGTGTGGAGGCTGGGAAGAAGTTAATAAAAAAGTTAAGTCCTACTTTCTAAATATAAATATTACTCAAAATCCACGTGACAAAGAAAACAATGGTTACTTGAGTGAGATGTTTGAATTAATGTTATTAGTCTATTACGGTTACCAAGCAAACCCTGAATTATGGGCTCCAATTATAAAAGGATTGGTTAGACAAAAAGGGGATATTGATGGTATACCTACTCATTTATTAAATCATATGTCGGGTGGATTAGATAATGTTGTTGTTGAAATTGGTATTTTAGGAGATTTAAATCATAACCCGTTTTTGTATGTATTGGGGGCAAATAATTTACCAAAAAGAAATGTTAATTTGTTTTCTGACCAAAAAATTATGGATGCTATAAGATTACTTTATGAAGAATACCTGGACGAAAAATAGAAATAATAAAAAGATTAGTTTCTTTTCTCTATCATTTACTGCGAATACCTTTAGTTGTAATAAGATCTGGGCACACATTTCATTTTTAAAAGTAGGAAACAATATTTGAGGGAAAAAAGAAATTAGTGCATCAAATTTGTATTGATGCACCAATTACTCGTCCTCTACTCAAATGCGATAGCTGTCGCAGTTCACTGTTCGTTCCCACAAATCTGATAATGCTACAGACATCGCTTTGTCTGCTTCAGACTTTCCCCTTAAAATAGTCGGTTCACCATATCTTTGACTAATTTAAATTGCATAAAATGAGTCATAATAGAAAATAACACACCAACACTAATGATTGGAGAACTATACAACAAATTATTCAACCATCCTACAGATTGCTCCAACACAATCCCCAATCTTAGTAAACTCTATTATTTCATTTGAGGTATCTAATTAATAAACTGAATTTTTAACCTTCTCACATTAATATATATCTATACTCTTTAAATAAAACTATTAATTTAATTTTTTGATACAATAGTAATGAAAAACCTTATTACATTACTTTTAAGGAGACTTCTAATGGAAAAATTACAGTTCTTATACCAACTTAAACTCATCCCTTCTATGTTAGATCAAACTAACTGGACAGAAAAAGAAAATGCAATCATCCAACATCATTTCGAAGTATTACAAACTTTACAAGAAGAAGGAAAGCTTCTTTTAGCAGGTAGAACTTTGAACACGGATCCAATGGGAATCGTCATTTTAGAAGTAGATACTGAGGAAGAAGCTATTGAACTTATGAATAATGACCCTGCTGTAAAAAATGGAATGATGGAAGCTCAATTATTTCCATACAGAGTTGCTTTATACAAAAAATAAATTAATGTATTAATAATAAAAAGGTTATCAAATTGGCAATACACCGCCCTATTTGATAACCTTTTTTGTAAACCTATGGTTTCATATAAATTGTTATCATATGTCCAATTCCATGTGACGAGCATTTCGAAAGTTTGAAATTCTAATTATTGCCGAATCAACCTATTTCTAATTATTTAGTTTCAAGAGAGAAGTATCGCCTACCAAAGTAGATGTGTTAAATAAAAATAAAACATTTTTTATCCCATTTTTAGAAATATACTCTGAGATGCTGCCGTTATAATACCGAATGTCAATAACGTGAATTTCTGGTACATGTCTTGTAAGGAAAGGAATTACGCTATGTGCATAAGAGTCTTTAATAACTAACATTTTATCTTGGTCGATCTGAGCCGACTCAAGCTTGGTTGTAAGCTTCATTAATGCATGAACACCGCCAAGGAAATAGGAATATTGATCCTTCTTAGCAAGGAAACTCGGATTATACATGCTCTTCATCGTTTGATTTGTATCAGCTAAATATATATCTGTAGGGCTTGGTTTTCTAGGGACATAGACCTGGATGGTATCGGGGGTTAACCCACTAAACTGACTCCTTGTCTGATAGCTCCCTAGAAACGAATTACTCACTGTTTGAATTAGAAAATCTTTCTGAGAAAGAGCATGCCACCCTTTCTGCTCCGCATAAGCAACATATGCCAAATAAGCTCCATATGTCGTCCAATGATGATCGGTCCGATAATAAATCGACTCAGAAGCATGGGGACCGAGGAAATCAAAGCCATCAATAAATGTTAACCGGTTCTGCAAGTGATCACCGATAAATTGATTGACTTTCTTTTGAGAATAAGTAGGCGCTAACCACGGTAGCCTTTCAGGATAAAGACCTATCGAGGTCGGCGCAAGCATAAAAGTTATATTCACTTCCAGATGGTTGCTTGAAAATTGATTTACCGAGTCTGTATATTGCTGAATCTTTGTATAATCAGGTTCTAAAAACTTTTCAAATAAATACCCGTCTTTCCCATAATAGATTCCGTTATTCTCTTGCTGTAGCCTATATTTTTCAGCCGCTGATTTTATCGACAGCCACTTGTTCCTAAAAGGAAAATGGTCCGTTACAAAACGCTCCCCATCTTTAGAATATTTATTGGACAATAAGGTATCCCAGGTTAGTTGTGGTACACCTTGTAAATATCTATTTTCTAAATCGGAGAATCGTTGATGAGGCAAAATGAAAAAGAATAAAGAGAGTAGAAACAGCGTTCCAACAAACCCAAACACCAATAATCGCTCTGCATACTGTTTCATGATTTTCTACCCCCTAAAAACGAAAATATAAAAACGGGTTAAAAGTTGCATCTACCAAATATCCGATGGAAAGAAAAAATAGAAATCCATACCAAACAAGATGAAAAAGAGACAATTCATTCATTCTTGACGATTTCTTTATAGGTAAAGAGGCTATAATCAAAACTAAGAGCAAAAGCCCGTTCGTATAAAAAAAGTAAACTGTATCATTATTCCAAAGCGGTTGGTGATTGAATCCTGCCATCGCACCAAAATAATGAACGATTAAGGATGGCTCATCAAATGCGAACAATACCCAACCGATTAGAATAATTATGATTGCATAAAGATGCCTTACCCAACGTGGTAGATAAAGTAGTAGTTTTAACCCCCACCACTTTTCTATAACGAGTATGACGCCAAAATACAATCCCCAAAATATGAAATTCCAACTTGCTCCATGCCAAAATCCCGTTAAAAACCAAACAATGAGTATATTTCGCATTTGAATGGCTAGTCCCCGTCGGTTGCCACCAAGCGGAATATAGACGTATTCTCGAAACCAACTACTGAGCGAGATATGCCATCTCCTCCAGAAGTCGGTAATACTCTCTGCAATATATGGCTTGTTGAAATTCTCATTAAACCGAAAGCCAAACATAAGGCCAAGCCCAATAGCCATGTCCGAATAACCGCTAAAATCAAAATAGATTTGGAAAGCAAATGCTATGATGCCAAGCCAAGCTGTTAAAGCAGGCATCGTATCTGGATTTGAGTTTGAGATGGTGTGCCAAAGTAAACCGATATTGTTGGCAAGTAGCACCTTCTTAGCCATACCGATAGTAAATCGTCGAACACCCTCTGCGAACATCTTGATAGTTTCCAATCGTTTGTGAAGCTGTTCTGCAATCGTATTATATTTTACGATAGGTCCCGCAACTAATTGAGGAAACAATGCAACAAACGTTCCAAAGTCAATCCAATTCCGCTGTGCTTTAGCTGTTCCTCTATACACGTCTATAATGTAGGACATAGATTGAAACGTGTAAAATGATATCCCAATGGGTAATGGAAGTTCAGTTAAAGGAATCTTCGTACCTAGCAACATATTGACATTTTCAATGAGAAAATCTGCGTATTTAAAATAAGATAACAATGCGAGATTAATGATAATAGAAAATGCGACAATCCACTTTCGTTTTATAGGAGTTAGCTTAGGTCTATCAAGCAACAAACCAAAGCTAAAATCCGTGACAGTGGAAACTAACATAATAATGATGTAAATCGGTTCTCCCCAAGCATAAAAGATAAGACTCGTTAAAAATAAAATTAGGTTTCTAATCCGCCTTGGAGAACAATAATATAAAATTAGAACTGCCGGTAGAAACAAAAATAGAAAAAGAAGGCTACTGAATACCATAGCCGCTTATTTTTGATTGAAGAAATTATCGTAAACTTTGACAAGCTCGTCTGCTTTATCAGAAATGACCAATAACACATAGTTGCCTTTCGTTACGAGTTTATAATTTTTTGCATTCTCATATTGATCAGGAAGATAATGCTCAAATTGCTTCTTCACATTTTCCGCTCTTTCTTTTACTGCTGATTCAACAGCTGGAACATCTTTAACATCTTTCACCTTCAAAATAGCTATTTCATTTGTTTTCACGTTCATCATTGGTATTCTAATCGAATATTCTTCAAGCTTCTCAGGGTCTAGATTGTAAAAATCCTTCACTTGATCTGATTTCAATTCCATTAGTGCAGGTTGTTCAACTTCCTTCACCATTTGATCTACCATTTCTTTTGCAGTTAACTTCGACTCGATTGTAGATGGCTTATCTTTAGAACACCCTGCGATCATCACTAAGCCTATTACGATTGTTACCATTAGAAATATCATTCTTTTTTTCATTTCTATGTATTCTCCTTTTACTGGTTACTGTACTTCAAATTACTTAGACGGATGAAGTCTAGTAATGTTACAAAATTAATCCAATAACCAATTGAATATATTTCTAATTGAAAAATATTCCCCATTCCAATCTACTTAGAAAGAAAAAATGCCACTTCTCTTACTTCCATTCCTCTTCTAAAATAGCGTAAAAATACTCGTCCCACCACTGATTACCCATTGGTATACACTTCTTAAAGTAACCTTCTTTTCTCATTCCTATTTTCTCCATTATCCTAAATGATGGAGTGTTCTCAGGCTGGCATGTTGCAATTATCCTATGTAGTTTCATTTTCTCAAATCCATATTTCATTACAGCATATGCTGCTTCTGTTGCATATCCTCTATTGTAATATTTCGGGTTAAACACCCAACCAATCTCGTATGTATGTTCACCAGACCATTTATGAAATGCGATATGACCAATTAGAATATTTTCATCCTTTAATACTACGGGAAATTTCTCGGCATTTTCGAAGATGTTTTTATTGATAAATTCCACTACATCTTTTTCAGAAAAAGCCCCTTCCGATAAATATTTCATCACATTAATGTCAGATGTATACTCATGTACAGCTTGCCAATCTTTTAATTCAAATTTGCGTATTAATACTCTTCCTGTTTCGATATACATTATCTTAACTCCCTTAAAAATAAGTATCTACAGCTTTGGCAGAGTAGTGATAAAACCATCTACCAAAGCTTCGTTAATCAGATATTAGTTTACATAGACCTTAAAGTTTTCTCCTATTTAACTTCATCATTTCCTTCAATTTATTTAGGAAAATAATTAATATCCATAAAAAGAATGTATATAAAGCGCTCTGAAAAAAACTTACGAACAGGACAAATAAGAGCGACCCAAAATCTTCTAGTATATAGAAATGATACAATTGTAATTTCCAATCATAGAATATGTTATAGATAACTACCGAGATCAGAATAATGGGAAATACAGTATAAAAGAACTTATTATATTCTTTCGGTAATATTAATCTCATTTATTCACCTTCTTCTATTGATTGAATCGCCACTCTATTATAAAGTGCGACCAATATTCATTTATCTTAAATAGAGAACAGTAATTGCAGTTATAATATTTGGCGCACCAATCATTAGTATCTTACTCACGTTAGAAATTCGATTGAATCGGTCAGAATTGTAATTTCTTGCAAATTGATCTCCACTTACAAACGAACCTGACAGCAAACCTGCTATTCCTAAACAAACAGCTCCTACAATTCCAGTAATCTTATAGAGTAAAGACCAATCACCTGTAATTAGAGCAACAATCATACTAATGAATGAAATACCAATCCCAATAAGTAATTAATTCATCAAGCTCCCCCCATATTAAGTCTTATCACCACTTCATTAGAAAATTAATCCATTTCAAATAAATTTTATCATATGAAGTCCGTAATTATCTAACTATTAAATCATTTCATTTATGAACAAATAGAAAAGTCTACATCTGAAGAAAATACGTTAGATTTTACTGCTTAATTCAATAAATTAGAATCACCACGTATAACCATCGGTGGATGCCATTGCCCATTTAGTACATTCGTTTTTGGCCAATATATTCTCAGTAAAAGATTGTATGAACCCAGGGGTGATGGCAACCAATTGGACTCCTTTTCTCTTCCAGGAGAAGTATGTTGAACAAATAAATGAAGGGAGCCGTCTTCGTTCCATTTTAAATTTCCTAAATGTGGACTAATTGCATAACGATTTAATTGGTTTTCGACTAAGAAACCATTGGAATTGTAGAGTGTTATAGACCAAAAAGCATTCGTTGGTGGTAAATTACTTGAATCAAAACGGATTTTATAATTAAACCTTCCATCTAAGTAATGGTTATTATTATCGACAAAGTTATAAGCGTAAACGCTATCCTGCGGGATATTTGCTCCAAATAAGTTCATCGCAACAACAGCTCTTTTCCAATAATCCGATCCGTAATAACCGATATCATTTATCGGCATGCTCCATCCATTAATGTTTATATTATTCAGAAATTGTTTACTAGAATCTTGGATATAGTTTGGTCCATTTCTAATAGCATTGGACAACGCCTTTTGTATACTTGGATGAAGCTTATAAAAATTAAATTCATTAGTTGGAATAAGTCCTAATGTATAAAGCTTGAAAGTTATGTCCGAGGATTGAATAGCAGGGTATGGAGGATTCTTATACATAAGTTTCATCATTAATTGGAAAAACGTAGGTGCATCCATAGAAGCAAGTATTTCTGTCGGGGTTTGATCACTTATTACAATTTCATTGTCCGAAAGTGGATTGATATTTTTGGTAAGATAAAGCCTTCTTAACTTATATTTGTTTTGAATATCATGCACTGCTGAGTAGTCCTGTGGACCATTTGTTTGCGTTCTTCCAGTAATCCAAACAGTATTCGTAGGAGCAGCAATGATAGGAGTGTTCAAAGGAAGGAAACCGTGCCATCTTGGCCCTACAATAATGAATTGTTGTTCAGCAGTCTCTGTCGTACGTGCACCTATGGAAGCAAAGACATTCGAATATGCATCTAGCATTGGTAAGAGATAATACCTATTATTTGTGTTCGGAATTTGCAACAATAAAGGCCCATCATTCAGATTAAGCCATGCTGAAGAATATAGAGTATCTACATTAGGTCTGACCACTTCGGTAAACTGTGGTGTAGATAATTCCTTTTGGTGATAAAATTTATTCTTCTGTGCCAAGCTTAGTAAACCTTTCCTTCTCGTTAAGTCCATCAGTAAAAGAGGAAAGCCATACACATATGCATCCATTGCAAAAAGAGCAATTTGCCTTTCCCAGTCTATTAATGGGCGCAACCACATATTGTTAGAACAAGGGGTGTACATTTGATTCCTCCTATCTCCATAATACTTAAAAGAAGCCATTGTAGTTTATGTAGAATAGAGTTATTGTGCAACATTTAATCCAAAAGCTCACAAAGGAGGAAGAATACTGAATCCATTGATACGTATATCAATTCTTAATCTGTTCTTTTTTATTGTGATGTTAGTAATTAATTATTACCAAAGATCAAGTGTAGGATATATTGCTAATGAGCAAATACCACTAATACAACCAGCAAATTATGCTTTTTCAATCTGGCTCCTTATTTATTTTTTACTGTTTATTTGGATTGTAAAAGGTTTTTTTGTTCGTGGTAAAAAAGGGAGTGTTTATAGGGAAAATCAATTATTAATTCCTATAAATTTTATATTAAACGGAGCGTGGATTTTAGCATTTGCTCAACAAAGGATTCTTATGTCTACCATTATTATTTTTCTATTATTGATCTCACTAATTCGGATTTATAATAAAATTAAACGAAACGCAAATAAAGCACTCTTTGATCTTATTCCATTCTCGATTTATTTGGGTTGGGTGTCGATAGCGAGTATTGTAAATGTATTTACGTTTTTTGTTCGTAATAATGTTATCACGTTTTTAGGGATAGATGAGCTTGGATGGACTGTTGTTATGCTCCTATTCGCATCCTTACTTACTGTAGTATTTATACTTATTAATCGAGATATTTTATACCCTACTGTCATTATTTGGTCCTACATAGCTATTTATATTAATAATCAAGAAGTTGCAATAAACAAGATCATAATGAGTAACATTATTCTTATTAGTATCTTTGTTTTATTCATTTCAATTTCAAAAGTAAAAGCTGAAAATTAATATATATTACAAAAAAGAAACACCCTATAGTCTATTTCGTTAACTATCATAAGTTGCATTTTCATCCTTCAATGTCACCAAAAATACAACCTCTCCTAAATCTAGGAGAGGCTGTACTCATTTAGATGAATAGTCCAACGACTGTAGCTGTTAACACAGATGCCATTGTAGCAACAAATAACATTTTAAGGCCAAACTTCGCAACCATTGCAGATTGTTTTTCATCTATTGCCTTAACTGTTCCTAAGATGATTCCAATTGTACTAAAGTTTGCAAACGATACTAGGAATGCGGATACGACTCCAACTGTCTTAGCAGACATGTTGGGTATAATCTCTTTAAATCCCAACATCGCCACAAATTCATTTGAGATAATTTTGGTTCCCATTATCCCTCCTGCTCGAATCATTTCGTTTGCTGGAACACCCATCAACCAAGCTACTGGAGATAATATATACCCCAAAATAGTAGTCAAATCAGTTCCAATAGTCGCTGTAAGAACAAAGTTAATCATAGCAATTAAAGAGATGTAAGCTATAAGCATAGCTCCCACAATTCCAGCAACTTTCATCCCATCAATAGCACCATTGCCAATCGCCTCAAAAAGAGACTCATCATGGATCATATCTTTCACTTTAATCTGTTCGCCTTCAACGTATTGAGCAGGAGCTACCATAGAGGCCAGTAATAACCCTGACATTACATTAAGAGGTAAAGCTATCAATACATATTTAGGAGGAATCATTGTCATATACGCGCCGACAATAGATGCAGATACACTTGTCATGGATGCTGTAGTAGCAATAAATAACCTATTTCTATTCATTTTAGGAATATGAGTCTTAACGGCAAGTAAAGCTCCGGTATCACCAAAGATGGAGGATGCAACAGTTGAAAAAGATTCGATGACTGGTAGTCCTGTTATCTTTGAAATTGCACCTCCAAGATACTTTATCATAAGAGGTAAAACTCTTAGGTATGTCAGTACACTAAGTAGAGTAGAGGTAAATACAATTAGCAGTAGAACAGAGATAAAGAATACAGGCGAGTCATTTGTATACACAAACCCTCCAAATACAAAAGCTATACCCTCTTTTCCAAATTCCATCAACTTGGAGAAGAAGTTCGTAACTGCTATTACTATATTTCCACCAATTGCCGTATTAAGCATTGCATAAGCCGTAATTAGCTGAGCTATAAATAGTATTACAACTGCTCTATAGTTAATGTTTTTCTTGTCATTGGACAAGAAAAATGCCGTGCCTGTTAATACAATAATTGATAAGATTGCTGTAAAAACTCCTGTCATGTTATTTTCTCTCCAATTCATCCGTTTCTAATTGCATATTTAAATAGCATATCCAAAGCTTTATGATGAATACATATTAGTTAATTTAGAAATTTCAAGTTAGTTCTTCTATTACTAATAAAAAAAGACACAGCCATTTATCAGTTAGATTTTGGCGGTGTCTTTATTAAAATATATTAGACTGCTTAACGTACGGAAACTATATAAAAGAAAACATTTGAAAAAAAAACTTCTCCTTTATGTTGACTTTTTGAAAGCGAAATTTTGTTGTATCTCCTTTTCTAATATCCACTTTCTTATTTCACATGCGGTTTGGTACGTTCTATTGCAGCATGTGATTTACTCATTCCATCGCTCTTACAGTAACATCATCAAAATTTTTTTATCTGAAAATACCGGTTGATCTTACTAACTTTCTTTAGATATTTGTTATTAAACTAAATTCCCTTTTAATTTCAGTAAATTTCTTCACAATCTTTTTCAAATTTTAAAGTAATTATCAAATTAAGAGCGGAACATATTATTAAAGTATGTTAGATGTAAAATAATTGTCTTCATATTATTTCACTCAAAATCAACCTTTACCTTTAACGTAATAATTATATAACGCGGTAAGGTTACGTTTTATACCATTTACACCACTCCAGTTGGCATATTCAATTGGAACCACAAACTCTGATATGAAATCGTTCATTGAAATGTTATGTTGATGTGCTTCTTTAGCTTTTTCAATTAAATATGACAAATAGTTAACTAAAATAACACATAGCTTTAATGTCCCTACCTCTCCATGTCCAGGTACAACTATTTTAATATCCATTTTCCTCACACTCTCCAAAATACTCAAAAAGTCTTCTGGATTATAAATTGGCAAATGAAGATCTTTTGTAATGATATCCCCCATGAATGCAATCTTCTCATCAGGTAAATACAAAAATGTATCGCTTGGTGAGTGCCCTCCACCTAGGCAATGTAATTCTACTGTTCGTTTCGAACCTTGAATGACTAAATGTTTTTCAAAAATAACAGTAGGCAAAACCATTTTCAACTGAGGCAGTTCCTCTAACACTTTGGACATTTCTCCAAATTGATTTAATAGACTGTTCTTTAATATATTGTCTTCTGTTGCTTCTATTTGACTCCTTAGATTAAGTAGATATTGTTTTGTTTCTTCTATCTCTTTCTCTACATCTTGAATAGTATTTTGTTCCATGAACCATTTATTCGTTAAGGAAGTAGAAATAATCGTAACATCTTTAAATATTTGATTCCCAAAAACATGGTCTCCATGGTAATGGCTATTAACAAGATACTTCACCTTTTTTCCAGTAATCATTTCTGCTTGTTTCTTTAACTCGCTTGCTGCTGACGGGGTACTAAATGAATCAAAAACAAGCAAATCATCCCCAAGGTCCACAATACCTGCATTGCTCCATGCTCCTTGACCAGGTTTTGCTATTGCTGCATACACTCCTTCAGCAAGCCTATTTAATGTGAAATATTTAGTTTCTGTCGTCACCTTATCCATCTCCGTTCTACTCCACCATTTGATATGGATAGTTTATGAATATGAGTTGCCTTTGAGATTTTCTGAGAGACTTTGAAATCTCCTACTATTAAAAAATATTGCTAGCGGTTTAGTTCTTTAAAATAATGATAGATTTTTTCTAGTTTTTTTGTTTGTTTTCCATTTACGTTTTCCATATGTCCGAACTCAAAAAATTTTACTTTTTTGATACCTACAAAATTAAGTAGAGCTCTTTTCATTAAAACTTGATGAGCATTATTCAACCAAAAACGCAGATAATTTGTAGGTCCCTTCATGGTCGATATACATACTACTGATTTTCCTTTCAAAAGTCCTTCTGGTAGTAACCCCTTCTTATCCTTGTAAGCAAAATTAGCAGCAAATAATTGATCAATGTATCCCATAAGCATAGCTGGTGGCCTTCCCCACCAAATTGGATATACAAACACAATTTTATCAGCCCAGGTAATTTGCTTTCTATATTTTTCGATATAAGGATCACGATGCATATCACGTCTTCGTTTATGCTCATTGAATACTAGAACTGGATTAAATCCCTCTTCATATAAATCTAATACTTGCACCTCATTAATATTAGGGTTCTCCAAACTTCCTTCAATTACCTTTTGTAAAAATGCATAATTTAAACTTTTATGATTAGGGTATGTGTAAATCACAAGCGTATTCATATTCCCTCTCCTTTTAATTATCATTTGATAACTAAATATTAACATTGCATTTTTAGTTGTCAAATGATAATTGTTTTTTGATAACATATTTGTTATCTTATTAGTAAGAGGTGAAAAGGTGTGGACAAAAACGCTCTATTTAACAAATGTATTGCATTACTAACTTCTGTTCATCGAGTAACACACGAATTAACTCAGAATGCTAAATCAGATTCTATCACACCAGTTCAATATAAAATTCTTGAATATATAACTGTTAGTCAACCTGTGACCCCTAGTGAAATTAGTGATTGTCAGCATATCACTTTGTCCAATACAAGTCGTGAGTTGAAAAAATTAAGTGAAAAAAATTTAATTGAAAAATTGAGTGATTTGGAAGATCGTCGAAAACATTACATTCGTCTCTCTAAAGAAGGAGAAACCATGATGAGCGAATCTTTTGCTACTGTAGAATTACATTTCCTAAATAGAATAAGAAATGCTTCCCAAGAAGACTTGATTGATATTGATCGCGCTCTTGATATACTTCAGACAAAACTGTTTTATTAGTAATCCTTTCCTAGTTGATTGTATAGTCGAAAATTAGCCCAATTACAATTTATGTGATTGAGCTTTTTTATGGTTCTCTAATTTAATCACATCCCTTTTATAATCGAACTTTGTTCAATCTATAACTTTACTTCTGTTACTAAACTACAGAAAAAACTACTCCTAGTTTGGTATCTAATGTCCCTAAGTTTTCCCTCCTATTCGCATATCTATTTTTTCATCTTTCTACTTCTCCTCATTTTCATTACAAAATAAAAAATTTCTTTTATTAATAATTTCTCATAAGTGTTTCATATAAATATTTAGTGACTAATTCACACAAATCACGAAATAGTCAGTTTATTTAGTGAATTCCACAAAATATTAAGCTATAATTTTAGAATAAGGGGGAAGAAAATATGATTAAACAATCTATAATTGAAAACGTGTTGGAAGCCGCACTTTTTACTGGCGGCGATTTTTCAGAAGTGTTCATTGAAGATAAATATGTAAGCACTATGGAATTGCAAAGTGGAAAAATAGAGAAAAGCATATCTGGTCGTGAATTTGGAATTGGTATCCGTATTTTTTCGGGTCTCCAAAGTATTTACACATATACAACTGATTTCTCCGAAGAAGGCTTATTACTAGCTGCAAAACGTGCTGCACTTGCAATTAAAGGAGGAGCGCAAGGCATCATTCATCCGCTCCAAAAAGAAACGATTATTCCAATTCACCATATTCACCAAATGCCACAAACAGTAGAACAAGCTAGAAAAGTTGCCATTATGAGAAAGGCTAATGATATTGCGAAAAGTTATGATGAGCGCATCCAGCAAGTTAAACTTCGCTATATGGATGAAGAACAGAATGTTCTAATTGCCAACTCGGAAGGTAAATTCGTAGAAGACACACGTGTTCACAGCAGACTGTCCATTCAAGCAATCGCAACAGATGGAGTTGAAATGCAAACTGGTTTTTATGGACCAGGTGCACATGCTGGGTTTGAATTTATCGAAAACCTAAATCTCGAACATTACGCAGGTGAGGCGGCACGAATCGCAGTTACAATGCTCGGAGCGGAAGAATGTCCGAGCGGAAAGTTTCCTGTAATAATAGACAATGAATTTGGCGGAGTTATTTTCCATGAAGCGTGTGGGCATGGTCTTGAAGCGACTTCTGTTGCTAAAAATAATTCCGTGTTCGCGAATCGTATTGGAGAGAAGGTTGCACCAGATATTGTGACATACATTGATGACGGTACACTTCCAAACGAATGGGGTTCACTTTCTATTGATGATGAAGGCGAAAAAACACGTAAAAATGTATTAATTGAAAATGGAATTTTGAAAGGTTATCTTGTTGATAAATTTAATGCTCGTCGTATGGATACAGAAGCAACTGGTTCCTCACGCCGCGAGTCATACCGTTTTAATCCTACTTCGCGTATGACAAATACGTATATTGCACCTGGAACATCAAAACCTGAAGAAATTATTGCTTCCACCGAAAACGGAATATATGCAAAATATATGGGTGGAGGCTCAGTAGATCCAGCTACAGGGGATTACAACTTTTCTGTTATGGAAGCATATCTAGTGAAGGATGGAAAAATTGGTAGCCCTGTTCGAGGTGCCACCCTTATTGGTAATGGGGCTAAATCATTGCAACTTGTAGATCGAGTAGGAAATAATCTTGGCCATGGTGCTGGAATGTGTGGATCGTTAAGTGGAAGCCTACCAGTAAATGTAGGTCAGCCGATGATTAGGATAAGTGAAATTACAGTCGGTGGGACAAAGGGGGAATAAAGGATGAATATCACAGAATTTCAACAAGAACTAATCAGCAAGGCTATGGAGGCCGGTTTCGAAGAAGCAGAAGTGTATTACGAGCATACCGAATCATTCCAATGCGTGATTTTTAAAGGCGAAATTGATAGCTACGAGACTTCTGAGGACGGTGGTTTCAGTCTACGAGGACGGTATAATGGTAAAATGGGTTATGCATTTACGGAAAAAATTGATGATGATTCTGTATTATTTTTAATCAATAATGCGAAAGCGAATGCAGATGTACTCGATGAGGATGATGGGACTAATATTTTCGAAGGAAGTAAAGAAGAGTATACTGGGCACGAGTTTTACAGTCAAGAACTCGCAAATGTCCAAATTCCGGTGAAAATAGATCTTATTAAGTCGATTGAAAAGAAAGTAATGGAGTATGATCCACGAATTGTCGCTCTTAATTATTGTGTACTGCAAGATTTTTCCGGTGAAAGAATAATTTCGAACAATAAAGGTCTTTTATTGGATGAAAAAAAGAATGGGTTAATTATCTTCATATCCACAGTAGTGAAATACGGAGAAGAAATGAAGACAGGAAACTTCATCAAAATGACACGTGATTTTAACTCTCTAAATGCCGACGAAATCGCGAAAGAAGCTGCTGAAGAAGCGTTGTCAAATCTCGGTGAAAAATCAATTCCTGCTGGAAAATACCCAATCATCATGCGATATGATGCTGCAGCATCATTACTTGCAACATACACACCTATCTTTTCAGCTGAAAATACACAAAAGGATCAGTCACTTTTAAAAGGCAAAGTGGGATTAAAAGTCGCATCGGATATTTTCACTCTGCTAGATGATCCTTTTCATCCAGATGCGGTTGCAGGTTCAAATTTTGACGGAGAAGGGGTAGCAACAAAAAAACTTGCTATCATATCAAACGGCAAACTTGAAACGCTTCTTCATAACCGAAAAACTGCAAAAATTGAGGGAGTAGAAACTACCGGTCATGCACATAAAACTTCCTATAAAAGCACTCTTTCCATCTCACCGCAAAACATTTACATCGCGCAAGGAGAAAGGACTAAGGAAAACTTAATCTCTTCAGTATCAGAAGGAGTGCTCATTACAGAGTTATCAGGACTTCATTCCGGTACGAATACGATTTCTGGAGATTTCTCCCTTGCTGCAAAGGGTTTTCATATAAAAGACGGCAAAATTTCATCACCTGTTAAACAAATGACAATCGCCGGTAACTTCTTCGACTATATGAAAGATATTGAAGAAGTAGGTGCAGATCTACATTTCCTTCCAGGTGGTTTCGGTTCACCCTCTTTGCGAGTAAAAGAACTTTCCGTTACAGTTGATTAAAGAAAAGTTATTGACTTGTTTACAATATTGGACATAATTTCAAAAGAATGTACATTACTAAGTAATTTTAGTAGTGTACATTTTTCTTCTTTCGTTTATTCAAATAAGAAATGTTACAAAATAAATTTAATGACATGGGCTAGACCGGTATGACTTTCCTTCCACCCTTATTTGTTCACCATAGAAAACATGAATAACCTCAACAAAAACAGTTCAGTCTGCTTAAATAAGTTATTTTTAGAATACTTCACCTCGCTGTAAAGGCAACGTTGTAAGAAATGTAGTTTTCACCCCAAGCTTACTTTGGACAGAGATGGTGCCGTGATGCATTTCTACAATCTTCTTCACAATAGAAAGACCTAAACCACTTCCTCCATTTGATATCGTTCTCGATTGGTCAGATTTGAAGAACCGTTCAAAAATATGCATTTGATCTTCTTCCGTTATTCCTATTCCAGTATCAGTGATGGAAATACTCACCGCATCCTCTTGTTTCCATAAACGAAGGCTAATCGTACCTTCATTTGGTGTAAACTTTATACTATTAATAAGTATGTTCATCCATACCTGATTCATCAGATCTTCATCTGCTTCTATTGAAATGGTATCAAATTGAATGTCCATTTCAATATTTTTCTCTAACCATCTTGGTTCACAAGCTAGGACAACGCTTCGCAACTGTTTATCGAGCCTATATTGCTTCGGTTCAAAAGGATGATGCTGTGATTCCAAAGATGTTAGCTTTAATAAATTGTCACTGATTTTGGACAATCGATCACTTTCCATCTCAATAATTGTTAAATAATGAAGCCGTTTCTCATCCGTCAAGTCAATGTTTTTCAATGCTTTTGCAAATCCGTTAATAGATGTAAGCGGAGATTGGATTTCATGCGAAACATTGGAAATAAATTCTTGACGCATTTTCTCCATTTCTCCTAATTCTACAGCCATATTGTTTATCCCGCTAATCAACTGTCCAAATTGATCTTCTCCATTTGCTTTAAGGTCTAATTTTACATTAAAATCTCCAGTTGCAATTTGTCGTAAAGCAGCTACAATCGTATCCCAATAAACCCGCTGTCTCTTGGAACCAAATAAAAAAATAATGACAGCCGTACACCAAAAGAAAAATATTACACCTATTACTGTAATAAGTTGTTGCCAATATCCTTGAGGATACTTCCCTATCCAATCATAAAGAAAAGAGGTTAGATGAAAAGAAAGGAACGCAAAAATGATAGTAGCTATAAGAAAAAGTGAAATCACAGATAGAATCTTTCCAATGAACTTCCTTTTCTTCATGAACCCAACTCCAAACGATATCCAAGACCCCGAATGGTTCTTATGGAAAATCCGCTATTTTCTTTAGGGAATCGTTCACGTAACCTTTTTATATGAACATCTACTGTTCGTTCATCCCCCTCATAATCAAATCCCCAAATTTCTTCTATTAATTGTTCACGTGAGAATGTTTTTCCTTGGTAACTTGCCAAAGTAAATAATAAGTCAAATTCCTTTAATCGAAGTGTACTGTTTTCTCCCATATACTCTAACTCATACGTATTACGATTCATCCGAACATTACCAACTTCCACTGTTTGAGACAAAGAAATACGATACCTTTTTAGAATGGATTTGACTCGAACAATTAATTCTGCAGGTTCAAATGGCTTAACAAGATAATCATCTGTACCAAGATTAAAACCCTTTACTTTTTGAGCAGTTTCTCCTTTTGCAGTTAACATAAGAATTGGCAAGTCATTGTAAAACTTTCGGACTTCCCTGCATAATTCCCACCCATCCATATTCGGCATCATAATATCCATAATGACCATATCTATTTTTTCTGAATCGAGCTTGGACATTGCATCTACACCGTCCACTGCTTCCAGTATATCTAGACCCTCATTTTCTAAAAATACTTTTACCAGCTCTCTAATATGACTATCATCATCCACCACTAATAGTTTTGTCATACCAATATTCCACCTCACTCTTCTTGAATACGTAATTGTTGTTTTGCAAACTCTCTGTACATTTCATGGGATTGAAATAGAGTATTATGCGTTCCACTTCCTGTAATATGTCCCTTTTCCATAAATAAAATATTGTCTGCATCTACAATAGTAGATAGTCGATGCGCAATAACAAGTGTCGTTCTTCCTTTCATCAAATTATCCAATGCTTTTTGAACATAGATTTCCGATTTACTATCGAGACTAGAAGTTGCTTCATCAAGCATTAAAATTTGAGGATCACGTAGTAATGCCCGTGCGATTGCAATACGTTGTCGTTGTCCACCAGAAAGCTTAATCCCTCGTTCTCCTACTTCTGTTTCAAACTTTTGAGGCAGTGCTAGAATAAATTGATCGGCATACGCCATCTTAGCAACCCGTTCAAGTTCTTCATCGCTCACTTCTCTTTCAATTCCATAACAAATATTATCACGTACCGTTCCAGAAAGAAGAGCACTTTCCTGAGCGACATATCCGATATTACTTCTCCATGAATGTAAAGAAAACGTATCAATCGATGTATCTCCAAGTGAAATAGTTCCTTTTGTAGGTTGATAAAAACGTTCTAACAGTGAAAATGTAGTTGTCTTCCCACCACCACTTGGTCCAACAATTGCAGTTACTTTACCAGGTTCAATTGTAAAATCAATGTCAGATAATATAAGTTCATTACCATATGCAAAATCTACATGCTTCACATGAATCGGTTCCGAAACTAACTCTAACTCTTTACCCATATGAACATCTTCTTCCATATGCTCAAGTACCGTACTAATTCGTTCAGTTGCTCCCATTGCTTTTTGCAACTGAGTAAAGAACATCGTTAGTTGAGTCATTGGAATAATAATTTGTATTAAATATAAAATAAAAGCAACCATGTCACCAGCTGTAAGTTCTCCAGAAGAGACTCGAACACCACCATATCCAATAATAGCAACGAGTACTATCATTAAAACAAAAGATATCAAAGGTGTTATTAGAGCATGTATTTTCGCTTCTTTCAATCCAAATTTGAAAAGATTTTTAATGCCTTTTTTTCCGCGACTATATTCCAGTTCCTCTGCATTTGATGCTTTTACTAAACGTGTTTCTGGTAATACTTGATTCAGCACAGCTGTAAATTTTGCAGTTTCATCTTGCATTCCTTTTGAAATAACAAACATACGTTTACCAAGTGACATTAAAATAACCATTGCAATAGGAACAGCAATTAACATCACTAACGTCATTTTCCAATCTAAAAATAATAGAATTGTAACGGATCCGATAATTGCAATAATACCCGTTAAACAATTGGCGAGATGTTCAGTAATAAGTTCTTTCACAACAGCTGTGTCATTAGTTACTCGACTTAATGTCTCGCCCGTATCATTATTATCATAATAAGCTATTGGTAAATGCAGTAGTTTTCGCCATAATCGATCTCTCAAACTAGCTACTACATGGTGCCCAACCCGGTTTAATAAATATATCGAAAGTCCGCTCGCAACTGCCTGTGCGATAAATGCGATTACTAACAAAATAATTTGCCAATAATTGAGTGACTCTATTGAAAAACCGTCCACTAATTCTTTCGTGAATAACGGAACGACAAATCCTACTCCTGTTGTTGCAAAACTCATACAAAGTGCAATTATTAATAAAAGCTTCGGTGGGTCAGTATCTTTTATTAGTTGAAAAAACTGTCGCCAGTTTACTCTTTTACTTTCGTTTATTGTTTCTTTCATAGTTCATGTTCCTCCTTGATACAACTTTGCAAGCTTACAAAAGTTACTTTAACATGCCTTTATGAACTGAATATGAAATGAGATAAAATCAAGTAGATTTGTTCATTATTAAAGCAAGAAAAATGGAACTCAAAAAATTTCTTCCGTTATTTCCCAAACAATCATTGCGAAAAATAAATAAAAAACAAAAGGTCTCGAGAGTTTATATACTCCCGAAACCTTTTGCCTAAAAATCTGACATATAGACTATTTGCACATGTTTTTTCTATTATTTATTTTACACTGCCTATGAGAAACTCTCGTATTCTTAAAAAGCTTAATTGTGGAAGTCTTCTCTATTGTTATAATTTAGTTAGATTTAGAATTATCAAAGTCTTGTTCTAGTCGTTTCACAAAATCCTCTGCGGCACTATACCCTTGCTGCTTCAAGTACCAGTTATTTGCCGCTGCTTCTATTAAGCCTGCAACATCACGACCAGGCTGTAATTGGATTTGTATATGAGGAATTTGAACGCCCATATATTCCGTAAACTTTGATTCTAACTCTAGCTCATTATTTAATGCATTATGCTCCCATTTGGTTAATTCAATATCAAGTGCTATTCGTGTTTCTTCCTGAAAAGCTGCTCTTCCGTAGAGGCGAACAACATTCAATAATCCAATACTTCGCAACGCCAGAAATTCTTTGTTCTTATCATTATGTGATCCAAGTAATGTTTGGGGACTTAACTTTTTTAAGACAACAATATCATCCGCCACCAGTCGGTGCCCTCTACCAATCAAAGTATGTGCAGTTTCACTTTTTCCAACTCCAGATTTGCCTCTTAACAGAATCCCAATACCCGAAACATTTACACACACTCCATGAATCGCACTTTCAGGTGCCATCGCTTTCACTACAAAAGCATCCAACTTCTCACATACTTCACTCATTGAGTCATGTGTACGTAATATAGGGATTTTCTTTTCCACACAGTAATCTATTAATCCTAGTGGTTCTTCTTGGTTTGATGTTATAACAATGCACGGAGGATCATATTGAACAATATTTCCAATGCGAAGCTTACATTCTTCTTCTGAAAGTGTGTGCAAGTAATTAATTTCGTTCTTTCCTAAAATCTGCACATGCTCTGTCGCAATGAAATCGAATTTATCCATAAATTCAAGCCCTGGTCGACGTACCTTTGTTTTCTTTAATGATCGTTCTAGTTGATCATTTCCTGTTAGTACCTCAAAAGAAAACCTACGGACAATATCCTCTACTGTTACTATTTTCATATTTACTTCCACTCGCCTTCTCGATTACACCATAAATTATTTGTAATGCTACCTCAATAATGTATTCCGTGCAAGTACCTATTAGTAATTTTTACAAAAAGTTCACCAATTAATCTACGACGTTTAAATAATAAGTGTTTCGAACTTTCATCTTGTTTCGTATAAACAGAAGAAATGTTCTTACAATAGCGGGAGCAATTGCGACAATTAATCAATTATAGTCCAATTATCAAATGAGTTAATTAAAACTTTTTAAGACTATTTATACTTAAAATATCCTTTGTAACCAGAAATAGCTTATTAATAAATTAATCGTTTTAACAGGATTATGTTGACATTATTCTACTTAATCATACAATAGAATTAAGAATCTAGTATTTTTGAAACTTATTTTTAACCAAAAAAATAATTACTTTTGTATCACTCTTTTTTTATCTTCATCATTTGATAGTAGTTTTAACACATAAATTATTTAGGAGATGGAACTATGACTAAGGATAACAAGAATAAATCAATAAATTGGTTTAAAAGCGTCCGTTCGAATCAAAATCAATTTTCTCACACTAACAATTACGAGGAAGAAAGCGTTATTGCCATAGAAGAGAACGAGCTTGTGCATCAAGACCAGCATTATACAACTGATAAATACATACTTTCTAAAGAAAATCAAGACAAAGTATCATTAGATTTGATAGTTTCTTTAGAAAACCTACTACACGACAGGCAACTCATTCTTTATAAGAAGGAAGGTCTTGAAGATCAGTTGCAAATAGCAAATGAAACAATTACTCGCATAAAACAAGAATTAGTGAAGAAAGAACAAATTATTCAAGATAACCATAAAGAGATACGATTACTCGAAGGCAATCTAACTAATAAGCAAATGGTATATGAACAACTTTTGGAAGATTATAAAGACTATCAAAATAACTCAAGTAATGACTTTGAAAAAGTTTCCAACCAACTAGATAAACAAATTAATAAATATAATTTGCTTAAAGAGGAATCGAATAATATTCAATATCAAAACCTACTTAGCATAAGAGAACTCGAAGAAAAAATGAGAGAACTTGAAATTGAAAATCAAAAGTCTGCACAACAATATGCAAAAATACTAGAAGAAAAATCCGAGTTGATGCAAACAATTAATGATTTTACTGATAGAATGTCTTTTTCTTTCTCTTCAAAAGCTTTGACTAACAAAGAATAAAATTTTTTTCTTTTCACTAGAAGAGAAAGGAGACAACTATGTCAGGCTATCAAGGGAAACTACTAGAACTAATATCAATCGATACCACAACCAATCAATCTTTTTTACGAATAAGAGTATTATCTAAGCAGGAAATAGATTTACTATGGGAAATCGACAGTGATACTGCAGAAAATCTAAGAACAGTTACAGAGCTTGGTGGACTGTATAAATATCGGTTATCCTTTCAGAGCATTGGAGATTCCACAACAAACAAATATACAAGTTTTATAACAAGGACGTACAGGGATCAAAGTAGTAGAATTTATTTTTCATGCTCAGAGGCTTATATAAGTGGATTAAATGCTTTAAAGTACAACGAAGATATAACTTATATAAATGATTTTAAGGTCTTGAAAGATGCTCCAGATTCAGTTACTTTTTCAGAAACAGACCAAACAAGTTATAACCAAGTTAGTCGTAATTTTACTTGGAAGATTGTAGCCTTGATAAGCATAGTATTCATTATTGTCCTAAGCACTTCTCTTCTTAATAGAGGAGAAGCTACTGGAAATGCAAAAGTAATTTCAGACAAAGAAAATCTAATAGCAAGTATAGATGACAGAGTTGAAACTGATTCTGCTAATGACTTTGTAGATAATGAAGTAATTTCCCCATTTGTTAAACTTGAAGACCCTGTAACCTTTAGTATTCCTAAAGGAAAAGTAGCACTTACTTTCGATGATGGGCCATCAAAATTTTCAAAAGAAATTACTGATATATTAATGGATTACCAGGTTGGCGGTACTTTCTTCTTCATTGGAAGTAATGTAAAAAAATTCCCTGAATCCGTTCAATATGTCCAATCACATGGATATTCTATTGGTGGACATTCTATGACTCATCCAGATTTTAAAAGAATATCCTATGAAATGCAAAAAGAGGAACTTTTACATACTAATCAATTGATAGAGGAAATTACTCAAGAAGAAGTGGTTCTTTTTAGACCACCTTATGGCTCTAAAAATGACCTAACAATGAAATTAATGAACGAAACACATAACAAGATAGTACTTTGGAATACAGACACAGAAGATTGGAAAAGCCAAGATTCTGATGAAATCTTTAAATATATACAAGAATCTAAAACATCTGGATCTATTATCCTCCTTCATGAATCACAAGTAGTTGTAGATGTATTACCTAAGATAATTGAATACTTAAAGGATCAAGATTTAGAAATCGTAACTTTATATTAGAAAACCCATTTATTTTGAAGATCCAAAGGATTCAGATTGTTTACAAACGCTCGCATTCTTCGTCTTGTTCCTGCGGAAGCTAGTCGCAGACAAAAACGTTTGCACTAGGTTGTAAGCTCATGAACTTTAGTTCTATTCGCTTCCCTCCTTATGTTGGTCCGACTCGATTGATAAGCGTTTCAAACAGTTTGTTGAAATACCAATCAAATATGACTTTGTCTTCAACCTGAATCCATTTGTTATGAAAAAACAAATGGATTTTCTTTAGTGTCAGAAGATATGTCGACCATCGCATACATAAACAATAATGCTTATTTCTACTAAGAACGGGGTATATTCTTGTATCAATTCCGAACGGAGGAGTACACGAATGTATATGGATACAATAGTGAAACTTATTGTTGGTCTTACGGCTCTTTTAATTGTCATTCGTCTTCTTGGCAAAAAAGAACTTGCCCAACTCACACCATATGATTTTATCTATACTCTTGTTATTGGAGGTGTTCTTGAAGAAAGTTTATTTGACCAGAATGTACAAATCACCCATTTTTTAGCTGCCATCTCAGTTTGGGCAATATTAATATTATTAATTGAAATAGCGACAAAGTATTGGGATCCTATCCGTATATTATTAAAAGGTGAGCCAGTAAAACTGATAAGTGATGGAAAACTTGACATGAATAAGTTTAATAAACATCATCTTGAAATGGAACAACTTCGTTCGGCACTTCGGAAGCAAGGTATATTTTCCATTCGTGAAGTACGGGATTTATATTTGGAGCCTGGCGGTGATATAACTATCAATAAGTACTCTCGTTATGACCCAGTAACAAATGAAGATATTCACTTAAAGAAAGACGATCAAGAACCATCCTTACTATTTGTAGATGATGGAAAGATAAAAGATGATATATTGAATGTGGCTGGAAAAGATCGCGTCTGGTTATTAACCAAGCTTTCACAACTTGGTTATACTAATACAAAAAGAATTGCTTATTGCGAATGGTCGAAAACGGAAGGTTTTTTTATTAAAACTTATTAAGAAAAACCGGACAAAAAGACGCCTGGTCCTTATAAATGAAAAAAGCTAGATGAGGCAGTCTAAAAAACTAAAAAAGTAGAGGGGATCCAACAATCCACACTCTACTTTTTATTTCTAGAAAATCGTTGAAAAAGGCGACACTCCTGCGGGAATAGCGTTAGTTGAAGACCCCACAGCGAAGCGAGGAGGCTGAAACAACACCCGCGGAAAGGGAGCCGTTTCAACGATTTTCTTAATAATTGGACTAGCAAAGTTGAATAATATGGACTTTTTCAGTGCCGTCACTGCGTTAATGCGTGGCCTCACCGATGTCCATAATACGACATCGGCTAGTAGTTCGTATTTGACTTTTGATTTTTACTCATCTGCATGGATCGGATTATCAATTTTTGACTTTGTTAAGTAAATCACCAAGCCCAAAATTATTAGCAGAAAGATTATACTTGTCCCCATTGTTCCTAAGCCTAGACCACCTGCATGGTGAGATTGTGATAAGAAGTCACCAAGAGAAGCACCAAATGGACGAGTTAAGATGTAGGCGATCCAAAATGCCAACACTGCGTTCATTTTAAAACGATAGTAAGCAATAACTACTAAACCTATCAATACAGCGAACATAATAGCTGAATTCAAGTAGCCAATGTTTAGCCCTTCTGCTATAAGGTCACCCGCAGAAGTCCCCAAAGCAAAGGTGAACAGGATAGCAACCCAGTAAAAAACTTCTCGCTTAGTCGTGTAGATTGAATGTATGGACAACGTTTTCTCACTAGCATACCAAATCGCAAAACTGATTAGCACTGCTATTGTAAAGATGATGGTAGTTGTAACAAGAGGTATTCCTAAATTATCAACTAAATTATCGGAACCTAGCGTACCAACCACACTGATTAATACAACCGTTAACCAGTATAAACTTGGTACGTACTTACTAGCTTTGAACTGAAAGAACAAAGTAATGATCAAAAGTACGCTCATTATAAGGGTAGTGATAGTAAGGCCTAAGTTAAACTTTTCGTTTATAAAGTCTGCTGCCGTCTCTCCCACCGTGGTCGCCATGATTTTTATAATCCAGAAATAGATTGTTATGATTACCGGAACCTTATTTAACAATTGTCTACCTTGTGATTTTGAATTTAAGACTTCCCTAGAAACAGCTGCTTGATCGTTTCTATAATTCCCCATTTATTAATCCTCCTCATTTTTTAATATTATTCCCTAGAGAAAACTATAAAATACAAGAATGAAAAACAAATGAAAATTAATGGTTTTTTTTGAATGTTAAACATTTTTTCAATCTCTACTAATTGCTTTTGTAAGTGGTATTGTTATTGTAAACTCGCTTCCTTTATTCAAATCGCTCGTAACATTAATAGTGCCATTTAATGATTCTACAATAGATTTACCAATAGGTAATCCAAGACCTGAACTACCACTTTGACGTGAACGACTTTTATCGACACGGTAAAAACGGTCAAATATACGCTCTTGCTGTTCTAAAGGAATACCAATACCATTGTCGCTAACAACTATATATAGCTTTTCATTTTGATAATCTGTCTTCAGTTCATAGGAGATGCTTATCTTTCCTCCACTTGGTGTGTACTTTATTGCATTATCAAAAAGGATGTACAGCAATTGCTTTAATTTTTCTCTATCAGTAAACAGAATTTGTGGAGTTAATATTTGTAAATCCAATAATATCTTCTTAGTTTCAGACAAATGATGGAATGACCTTAAAATTTGTTGCATTAACTCTTGCAAGTCAAACTCCTCAGCTACAGACGATTGTTCCCTTGAATCTGACCGTATTAAAAATAATAAATTACTTACTAGTTGTGTTGTGCTTCTTATTTCTTCTTTTAAATCAGATAATATACTTTTAGAAAATGATGAAAATTTATTGCCCTCTTCATATTCAATAACTTCTAAACCAGACTTTAAAACACTTAAGGGTGTCCTTAACTCATGGGAAGCATCCGCAATGAATTCTGATTGTAGATTATAGGTTTTTAGTATTGGTTCCATCGCTCGTTTTGTCATAGCTTGTCCTACTATAAGAGCAATGACAAAAAAGATGAGAGATATTCCAAGAAGGATCAACAAAAAATGGATAAACATATTTCTTAAAAAAGTAATATCCTTTCCGATATAAATAGTTCCTTTTAGGCTACCCTTTTCATAAACATTTTGTGAAACGATAAGAAGATATATAGAGTTATTTTTGGAAAGTTGTATCTTTTGATATTTAGCCTCCATGTCAGAGGGTTTCCAATTCTCCACCGTTTTTAAAAAAAGAGCTCTCATTTTTATTGAAAACTCATCAATTATCACTAATTCATTATTTGATTTTAGAAAATAGGTTAGGAATACTCCTTGCGTTTTAGTACTGTTAGATTCTGTTCCAGTATTCTGATTTAGAACACTTGATAATTCCTTACCATCCGTTTGTAACTCTTTTATCTCTTGTTTGGCTATATCGAACATCGTTACTTTTTGTTCATTGTACATATTGATAAAAAGAAAAATACTAATCACAATATTAAAAAGTAATAAAAATACAATTAGCATCCTACTGTTATATTGGGCTAAATTTTTTCTAGTTGTAGAAAATACATTTACATTATGTTTCAACGGAATATCCTACTCCTCGAATATTACAAATAATTGTTTTTTCGCCTTCTTGGTCCACTTTTTTTCGAAGAAGTCTGATATAAGCATCCACCGAATTGCTTGTAACCTCTGCATTATAACCCCATACTCGGTCGAGAATTACTTCTCGAGTTAAAACCTTTCCTTTATTCCGAATTAATAAATCTAGTAATTGGAACTCTTTTGGAGTTAAAGATATTTCGATCCCATTTCGGTGTAAAGTATGTTTGGTCCGATCAATAGTTAAATCACCAAAAATAACCACATCCTCTTGTATGGGAGCATAGTTTCTTCTGGAAAGAACACGGATTCTCGCAAAGAGTTCTTCAAACTCAAATGGTTTTGTTAGGTAATCGTCAGCGCCAGAGTCGAGACCTTTTACTCGATCTAGCACATCGTCTTTCGCTGTTAAGATTAAAATCGCGCCTATATATCCATTTTGTCTTAATCTTTGGCAAACCGTTATTCCATCCAATTCAGGTAACATCCAATCTAAAATTAATACATCATAATGAGATTCTATAGCATATTCATACGCTTCTCTTCCATTCGTATACCATTCCACCGTGTATCCTTCTTTTCTTTTTAGCATATGTTCTAACAACTTGCCTAAACGATGATCGTCTTCTGCCAATAGAATCTTCATGATCGTCCACCTGTCTTCAAGAATTTTTCCAACTAGATTCTCATCTATTTTTAACGCAACTATAGTTTATATAATGATAATATACACAAAATTCTGTTGAAAAGACAGTTGATATTAACCGCAATTTTAAGTATTTACAAGTGATTATCATTCTCATATACTTGTAAAGTAAAAATGATTTATATTGTCATCCTAATAGAGGTGAATGGAATGCTTTTAACAGACATACACGCAGGTGAAAGAGTACGTATTACGAATACTAATCATATGAATGAACTTGTTCAGCGTCGTTTATTAGATTTAGGAATTATGCAGGGTACTGTTGTAATGATTAAACGAATATTACCGTTAGGAGGTCCAATTGCAATTGAAGCAAAAGGACAATTAATAGGAATTCGCCGACGTGAAGCTAAAATGATTCGGGTGGAGAGTGTATGAACACAGTTGCATTGGCTGGTAACCCGAACACAGGAAAAACTTCCTTATTCAACAGACTCACAGGCTCCTATGAATATGTGGGAAACTGGACAGGAGTGACAGTTGAAAAAAAAGTCGGTGTCTTAAAAAATAATTTAGGAAACTTAGTTGACTTACCAGGCGTTTACTCACTTAATCCATTATCTAAAGACGAAGGTGTTGCTACTAACTATCTTCTTTATGATGATGTTTCTATGATATTAAACATTGTGGATGCTTCCCAATTAGAACGAAATTTATATTTAACTTTGCAACTTTTAGAATATGGAAAACCGCTCACTATAGGATTAAATATGATAGATGTTGCGAAAGCAAGAGGTATGGAAATTGACGTCCGTCTCTTATCAGAGCGACTCGGTTGTCAGGTAGCTCCAATTATCGCGCGTTCAGGTGTAGGTTGTGATGAACTGGCTACCATGCTTTCTTCATCAGTCTCACAACAATCCCCACTTGATATTGATTATGGAAGAACACTTGAAGAAGCGATTGAGCAAGTAATTTCGTTGATTCCAACAAATCAAGAATTACCACCAAGCAGATGGTTAGCCATTCAGTTTTTTGAAGGAAACAACTTGGTTCGAGATTTACTTACGAAATATATTTCTGTTTCGACTTTGAATGAATTGTTTAATAAGACGGAAAGAGATATTCAGACAGAAACAAAAGCAACTTCAATTGCTCATCATATTCGTGTAATTCGTGGTAACTATATTCAATCGTTATTAATTTGCTGTATGCTTCAAACCAAACAAAATGAAACGACACTTACTGATCGAATTGATCGTATAGTGACAAATAAAGTGCTCGGACTACCAATCTTTTTACTATTTTCGTATCTCATCTTTAAACTAACTTTTGATTGGGCAGGAACGCCACTCTCAGATGGTTTAGACTATTTTATAACCGGACCACTTACAGATACATTGAATAGCTTACTTAACGTGGTAGGAGCAACCGACTTTATTCGAGCGTTAATTCTCCAAGGAATTGTAGCAGGTGTTGGAGGAGTTATTGTTTTTGTCCCGCAAATCTTTATGCTTTTCTTTCTCATTTCGTTCATTGAGGATTCAGGGTATATGGCTCGAGTTGCTATGGTTATGGATAAAATAATGGAGAGCATAGGACTAAATGGTAAAGCATTCATTCCGATGATTATAGGGTTTGGATGCAATGTACCTGGAATTATGGCTGCAAGAACCATTGAGCAACCTAAAGAAAGACTACTCACTATTATTTTAACACCGCTTATGTCTTGTTCTGCCCGATTAACTGTATATAGTTTGTTCGTCGGTGCCTTTTTTAAGCATAATCAAGCATTAATTGTGTTGTCACTATATTTGTTAGGTATTATTCTAGCATTAACATTAGCAAAGATTTTCTCAGCTACTATATTAAAACAAGCAAGTTCGTTTTTTGTTATTGAACTACCACCTTATAGAATCCCGCAACTTAAGACTTTATTACAAAGTACATGGGAAAAAGGAAAAGGATTTATACGCAAAGCTGGTACATTTATTTTTGGTGGATCCGTTGTGATTTGGTTATTAACGTATTCTGGACCTCACGGATTAAATGTTCCAATGGATAAAAGTTTTCTAGCTCTAATCGGTGGCGCAATTGCTCCAATTCTTGATCCGATTGGATTTGGGAACTGGCAAGCAGGAGCGGCGTTATTAACCGGTTTTCTTGCAAAAGAAGTTGTCGTTTCAACCATGAACATTATTTACGTTGCTCCTGACATGCATACATTACAAGGCGTTATGGCTGATTTCTTTTCTCCACTTTCTGCCTACAGTTTTTTAGCATTCATATTGCTGTATGTTCCATGTTTAGCAACTGTTGCAGCAATTAAAAAAGAAACAGGTTCAACGAAATGGACTTGGTTTTCCATTATTTATGCACTAATCATTGCCTATATTGTATCAATCATCATTTATCAAGGTGGGCGTCTTCTAGGATTCTAATAATCAGAAAGAAGGAAAACAAAATGTTAGTAAGCGTCATTCTTGGCGTACTCATTTTCGGCTATGCTATTTTTACACTCATGCGTTTTGTTAAAAAAAGCAAAATGGGCAAATGTGCAGGTTGTGCATTAAGCGAAAAATGTTCAACTTCCTGTTCAACAAATAAGTAAAATGGTTTGAGAAGTATCTTTTAGAATAAGAAAATGGCAACTGCGATTTAAGAGCAACATGTCTTTTGCCAATTCCAACGTGTTTTGGACAAAACATTGGCTACACTATTACCGTTAGAATTATGGATTGTGAAGTGACGCAGTCACTTCACAATCCATTTTTTTGGTCATCTTGCGGTGGATGTTTGTCCGTCGCCCTCTTGAATTATTTAAAGTCAAGGTGCTTTTGGTTTGGATAATTAAAGATAATATCCTGTCCTACTCTTTTAAAAGCGGACGAAGATACAATTTCGTCCGCGGCATCGCTTCTTTATCAATCGACACTGCCTATTTTTCTTTACTTCCACTTGCCCTATTGATTGGAGCGGAAGGCGGCGACTCCTAGGGGATTAGCAAGCAAATCAAGACCCTGGACTGAGCGTTCAATTGTTCAAAGGCTAAGAGCGCCACATCGTGTGGCAACGCCTTTGTGACCAACGTCGTGTTGGCCCGAAGCGGCTTGATGCTTGCCCCCTGGAAAGCGTCCGCCTGCAGCGGAGATCAACCTGTTCATGGCAGAAAAATATATATACTTTCTTATTCTTTTGGGGAATCGGATGATCATTTTTTCAATATCCTTAAGCGATAGAGTTGGAGGTGGCTCATTGCTCCCAGCGGAAAGAAAGTATTTTTTAAAAGCAAAATACTTTAGCGTTTGTCTACAGTTTGAAACCGAAACCCTATTGTTGGGTTTCGGTTTTTTGTTTTGTAGTAATACTTCTTTTTTCCGCATAAATAACCACATGAATACTTGCTTCATAAAGCAAAGCCATTGGTATCAATACGATTAGCTGACTCACAAAATCTGGAGGTGTAATTAAAGCTGAAATAATACCGATAGCAAGATACGACCATTTCCTCACTTTTCTCATCGACTCTGCAGTTAACAATCCAATCGTCGCTAAAAATAGCGTAACAATTGGCAATTCAAAAATTATACCAATAGGCATTGTTGTCATCAGCAAAAATTTAACATATTCTTGAGCGGACACCATAATTGTAAAATTCATAGCTCCAAGGGAGACAAGAAAGTGATAACTAAGTGGGTTAACAATAAAGTATCCAAATGATACTCCACCTATAAATAGCAGTAGCATAATAGGAGAAAAAAAACTAAGAAAACGACTTTCCCTTTCATTTAAACCAGGCTTCACAAATTGCCATAGAAAATGACAAAGAAAAGGCAAGGACAATCCAAATGCTAATGCCACTGAAATGGACATATAAAATTTAACGACTTCCAGTGGACCTAGAATCATTAACTGATGACCACGTGTGACGTAAGGGAACCATAAATTAATGGATGCAAATACGGCTAAGAAAAATACTAGAAACACAGCAGATCCTTTAATAAGCTGTTTTCTTAAATCCGTAAGATGCTCAACAAGGGACGTGACGTTAAAATCAATCACTGGCACCTTTGTATCTATTATATCCTTTGGTTGAAAGTCATTATCTTTTAATACATCTATTTTAAGTGTTTCTCCCTGTTCCTCTATAACTTTATCTAGAGGACTTAAGATTTTACGATTATGATCTCCGTATGGATCCATTTCATCACCTGCTATCTATTCAATCTCTTTCTTCTCAATTTTCTCTATGTTCTTAGTGACTGTTTCATCTTCCATGATCTCCCGAGTTGATTTCTTAAATTCAGCGAGTGTTTTACCTACAGCTGATCCAATTTCGGGGAGTTTCCTTGGGCCGAATAATACTAAAATAATAACCAATATAATGATTAAACCAGGTATACCGATACTTGATAAACCCATCAAAATGCCTCCTTTTCTAATTAAACGAGCGAACCTCCACTTTTTCTGTACTTCACAATACCTTCAGCAGCGCGATATGCAAGTGCCCCAACAGTTGCAGTTGGGTTATAACCACCATTGTGTGCAAAGTTACCAGCACCAACTACAAAAAGGTTTTCGGCATCCCAGTGTTGTAAATAATTATTCACAACACTATTGTCTGGACTAGCACCCATTATCGTTCCACCTGTATTATGCGTCGATTGATACGGAACGATATCATAATTAGTAATGGGACTTCCAGCTTCCACCTTTTTAGCACCCATATCCTTCATTATTTCTGCTGTTCTTTTCGTAATGTATTCATGAAGTTTACGGTCTTGTTCAGTAAAGTTGTATGTCAACTGAAGAAGAGGAACACCATAAACATCTTTGTAACTTGAATCTAGAGTCATATAGTTTTCTTTGTGAGGCATTGATGCCCCTTGTCCAAAAACAGATAATGTTCGAGAGTAATTTTCGATAGATGCTTTTTTAAATTCTGCACCCCATACCGGAACATCTGATGGAACTGGATTTGTTAATATAGGACGACTCCCAGATTGCGTGAGGGATATACTTGCTCCGTGAATAAAATCAAGGTTAGAATGATCGAAGTTATCACCATTAAAATCGTCTATTGTCATTCCTAAAGCACCTGCACCCATAAATACGTTCATTTGTTCATCAAAAAACCCAGAAGTACCTGGTTCAATTTGGTATCCATAATTTTTCCCAAGTGTACCTTTCCCAGTGTCCGGATTATATTGCTCTCCAATTTTTGAAACCATCAAAAGCTTAGCATTATTCAGGACATAACTAGTTAATACAACAACATCTGCTGGCTGGATAAATTCTTCGCCAGTTTGAGTATCTACATATTTTACGCCAGTTACTTTGTTTCCTGATTTCATTATTTCGATAACATTCGCATGAAATTGAACATCATATTTACCTGTTTTCATAGCAGTCGGTATAACAGTAACTTCAGGAGATGATTTAGCACCATACTCGCAACCAAATCTTTCACAAAAACCACAATATTGGCATTGAGCAATTGATGAGCCATCAGGATTTACGTAAGCCTCTGACAAATTTGCAGAAGGGACCATAAAAGGGTGATACCCAAGTTTTGTTGCCGCTGCTTCAAATTTTTTTAATATTGGTGTTCGTTTCATTGGAGGTGTTGGAAAAGCAGAGGTACGTTTTCCCGCAAACGGGTTTTTATCATCCCCTGATATTCCTGCTGTCTTTTCAAATTTGTCAAAATAAGGTTCCAACTCGTCATAAGTTATCCCCCAATCTTGTATTAGATACTCCGGAGGTAACTTATTCTTTCCGTATTTCTTTTCTGTTTGTGTTTTTATTTGAAAATCATAAGGAAGGAAACGATATGTCATTCCATTCCAATGCGTACCCGACCCACCAAGACCTTCACCTAATAGAAACGATCCCATTTGTCTCATCGGAAGAGCTCTTTGTTTTCGAGTGTTTCTAAACGTAATCGTCTCTTTGGACAAATCCTGCATCAAATCATATCTTATAGCATAACGATACTCATCGTGCACTAACAAAAAGTCCTCTGTACCTCTTTTCTTTCCTCTTTCAAGACCAAGCACTTTCAAGCCAGCCTTTGCACATTCAGCACCGATGATACCTCCAGCCCATCCGACACCAACTGTAACAACGTCCACTTTATTTAATGTCTTTGCCATTCATATTTCCCTCCTTAGTGCTGCATGCTACTAATCGATTGTGGTTCAATTTTTTGATACTTCTCATCTTCAATTACATTAATATACGCCATTTGATGACCCGGAAATCCCTTCATGCGCCATCCATCCATATTCACATTGCCGTTATATATTGGATCTGCGTAGGCGCCTTCAAGCGTTGATGAGCGAAGGAGTTTAAAGAAAAACTGCGATGTAACACCTTTCATATTTATTTCATTTTTTTGGAAAGAAGTTAAAATTTGATCCATTTGCTTCCCATCCAATTCACCAAATCCTTTTTTAAATCGTTTTTGTGCTTCTTCATCCATTTTTGCAATTCCTTGTCTAAATATTTGTGCACGTGTTAATCGACTTTGATAGCCTTGTGTAGGTTCACCAGGAAAAAAAGGTCCTTGCATATACTCTTTTGCATTGCTTCCGTAATTTCCAGCTAACTGGTTATCTATAAAATAAGGAACTCCTAAACCAATCGCACCTGGACCAAGATCATCTTCTGGAAAAATTCTTTCTACTGCCTGTGAAAGTACATGGAATTCGTTTTGATTTGTGAAAAACATTAATCCTCGGTTTATATCTTGTGTTGCAGCGTTTCCACCACCGCCACCGTGCGTCTCGGTATGTTCAACTTTCCCTCCTGGCTTGTTGACGTTGTACCCGACAAGGCCACCAATAATCCCCCCACCAACAAGAGCACCTGTGGCAATACCTGTCGTCTTCAGAAAGTCGCGCCGTGATAATCCGTTTTTATTAACTGCCATATTCATTCCTCCTTTAGTAGGTAATCCCATCTGAACCAAGCATGTTCTTTTTTTATTTTTTTTATTCAATAAAACAGAATCACTGGAATAATTTTCTCTATTGCAATTTCAAAAGAAAGAAAAGATTCATTTTACTGATTCGCTTTTATGAAGTTAGAGAAATAGATGTTGAAAAATATGTGTTTATCAAGTAGATAGTCTAAAAAAAACTTGAACTAGTACCATTTTGAAAGGTAACCAGTTCAAGCTTTTTCATATTAATGTCATAAGATTTTATTGTCATAGCTATTTATTTTCTATTATTTCTACAAATTTCGTGGAAGCTGGGGATAGAGAAACACTTTTCAAAAAACACACACCAATATTTCTACTCGGTATTTCTTCTACCATTTTTACTTCATATAGTAATCCTTTATTTAGATAATCTTGAGAAAATTCTTTCGTCACACATGCTATCCCTAAATTTATTTTAGCAAATTCCAACAAAAGGTCATGAGAGCCTAATTCAAATTCCGGTGCGATTTTAATGCCTCTATCTAATAAATATTCATCGACATATTTTCTAGAAATTGATTTTTGTTCTAATAAAATTAATGGAAGTTTAACTAATTCATCTAATTTTATTGGCCATGATAAAAAATGTTTATATTTTTCTCCGCAAACAAAAATGTCTTGAACTTCAATACACGGAATTAGTTCTAATGTTGGGTCATCAATGGGAAAATTACAGATAGCAATATCTACAGTTCCGGATTTTAAGATAGCACACAACTCTAATGTAGTACCGTTCACAATCTTGAATTTTATATTAGGATACTTGTTATGAAATGCTTCTAAATATGGTAGAAGAAAGTATTTTGATATCGTATCCCCTACTCCTATCGTTAATTCACCCGTAGTTAAATTCTTAGACTCTAAAATTTTCTCTTCTCCTACATGGATTAAATTTAATGCAGAATTAGCATACTCAAATAATAGTTTCCCTTCATTGGTTAAAGATACTCCTTTAGGTGTTCTATTAAAGAGACGTATATCTAGTTCTCTTTCTAATTGCATGATTGCTTGACTGACAGCAGGCTGTGTCATATAGAGCTCTTTTGCGGCCTTAGAAAAACTTTCACTTTTACCTACCTTACAAAATACTTTATACAAATCTAATTTACTTATCATATAAGCTCTCCTTATACCCACCATTATGTATATTCATTTTACTTATACCACTAAAACAATGTATAGTACAAGTAGTTACGAAATATATATACACTTTTAAGCTTGTAAGGAGCGATTATATTGGAAAGAGTAGTTGGAACAGTTGTAAGAGGTCTTCGTTGTCCAATCATCAATCAAGGAGACAAAATTGAAGAAATCGTAGTAGATAGCGTATTAAAAGCAGCAGAAGTAGAAGGTTTCCATTTTCAAGATCAAAACATCGTTACAGTAACTGAGTCAATCGTTGCTCGTGCGCAAGGGAATTACGCTACAATTGATAATATTGCGAAAGACGTGAGCGCTAAATTCGGAGAAGATACAATTGGCGTCATTTTCCCTATTTTAAGTCGTAATCGTTTTGCAATTTGTCTACGTGGTATTGCAAAAGGCGCTAAAAAAATCGTTTTAATGCTTAGCTATCCATCTGATGAAGTTGGTAATCACTTAGTGGATTTAGATATGCTTGATGAAAAAGGAGTTAATCCTTGGACAGATGTGTTAACAGAAAAACAATTCCGTGATCATTTTGGATATAACAATCATCCATTCACTGGTGTTGACTATATCGATTATTATAAATCACTAATTGAAGAATATGGTGTGGAATGTGAAGTTATATTCTCCAATAACCCTAAAACTATTTTAGATTATACAAAAAACGTTCTTACATGTGATATACATACAAGATTTAGAACGAAGAGAATATTAAAAGCAAATGGTGGAGATAAAATCTTCAGCCTTGATAACATATTATCAGAGTCAATTGATGGCAGTGGATTTAATGAAGCATACGGTCTATTAGGTTCAAATAAATCTACTGAAGATAGTGTGAAACTTTTCCCACGTAATTGTCAACCTATCGTAGATAATATTCAGCAGATGTTAAAAGAAAAAACAGGCAAAAATATAGAAGTGATGATTTATGGAGATGGAGCATTCAAAGATCCTGTAGGGAAAATTTGGGAACTTGCAGATCCTGTAGTTTCACCAGCATATACAGCTGGTCTTGATGGCACACCAAATGAAATAAAATTAAAATATCTAGCTGATAATAACTTTGCTCATTTAAGAGGCGAAGAACTTCAACAAGCAGTGGCGCAATACATTACGAATAAAAATGAAGACCTTGTTGGAGCAATGGAAGCACAAGGAACAACACCTAGAAAGCTTACAGATTTAATCGGCTCTCTATCTGATTTAACTTCTGGAAGTGGAGATAAAGGAACACCTATTATCTTTATACAAGGGTATTTTGATAACTATACGAAATAATAAGTAAGCAATGCTTGTTAATACGAGCATTGCTTATTTTTTTGACAATTTCATTCATTTTCTTCTATTGACTTCCTGCTTTTGCTAATACTAAATCAATGAACTTTTGATTCTCCTCAAACAGTGGAGAGTGAGCGGAATGCTCAAACCAAACCCATTCTTTATCTTTCGCTTGAAGTAAATCAAACCAAATTTTCGTTGGTTCAGCGGGTGTAGTTAAATCATGTCTTCCTACCATAAGCGTAATTGGAACTTTCACAATTCGGATTATTTCACTTAAATCTAGACTTCTCACTTCATCCATAAGATTTTTATTGCTAAAATATTGCCCTTTAATGAAACGAATCATATCTAAAAATGTATATTCACTGCTTTTGAACATTTTTTTCACAAAGGTTTTCAACAGTATTCCATCACGAGAAATTCCACTTTTAAATATTTCTAAATACTTTTGGTGGATTCTATTGTATTTCAAGCTAGTCCAAGGTGGTTTTCCCATCTCTGTTAGCTGGATAATTGCTTTCCGATGATTGTGTTTTCTTGCTTTTTCTAATATCAATCGATAGGAGAGTTCTTCTACCTTGCTCATACTTAATACTTGAGATACCCCAAAATAATGATGATATAATTCAGGATGTTCGTTTATCGCGAGTAATCCTAATATTGTTCCCCATGAGTGCCCTACTATATATATTTTCTCCTGCTGGAACTCTTTTCTCAAATAGTTGGTTAATTCAATAGTGTCATTTAAAAATTGCTTAATTGTCATTGATTCTTTGGTGACTTGTTTTGTATAGGACAAACCTGCTCCCCTTTGATCCCAGTTGACAACGATGAAATGTTTTTCTAACTCCTCCTGATAATCACCAATAAGTGCCATCTGACTTGTTCCTGGACCCCCATGTAAAAAGAGCAAGACTGGCATCCTTTTATCTTCTCCTCTAATAGAAATCCACTGCTGCACACCACCTATTGCAATTGCTTTAAGTTCAGCAATACCATTTTCAGTTTTGATGCGAGCTGTTTTACGTCTAAACATGTTATTTCCCCTTTTGCTATGTATAAAATACCGATTATATCTTATTTTATTCAATGTCTTCATATATTACCCTAAAATGCTCTTGGCAATCTCGAAACAGTAATTTTATGTGTCTTAAGTATGATCGTTGTTTTTTTAGATGAAGATAGAAAAAGAAGTTCGAGGGAGCGGCGAGTTGCAGACAATCATTGTATAAACAATGGGAGCGTAGTGGGTTCCATTTTGTAATAACACATTAAAGTAGTATAAGCATAAATGAGGCGACCTTTGCAAAGGAAGGTTTATTTTTACATTCAACAACTTGGACAGATAAGTTGAACAAAAGAACAGAATATTCGCGAAACTAATTGTGTATTTATCCGTATATATATTTAGATAAATTACTAGAATCAAAAAGGAGAACTAGTCAATATGAAACGAAGATTAATAAACATCGTTATAACTTTATTAGTACTATTAAGTTTGAGTTTTGGAATATCGTTTTTCACACATACAAAATTCTTGGACTATTCATTTTTTATCGGATTAGCAGTTACCATTATTATTAGGTTTTTTACTTCTAAGGGTGGTTTTGGTTCTCGCCACTTGCATATGTCCATTCAAGGTTCCACAGGTATTAGAATGGAGAGCCAAAAGTTTGAGTTTTCACCTAATATTGCTTTCTTTACATCCTTGGCTTACACCATCATAGCAATTGCAGCAGTGCTTTATTATTACAGAAGTTATTTCTAAAAGTTACTATGAGAAGGTTGTAAATAGAAAAATAAAAAGAGCAAGGATTTCCAGGCTCTTTTTGCAAAAGGAGTATTTAATGTACAAATACAGTTATACCAATAAAAATAAGGGTTACCAATACATATTCGAATTGTGTATTAAAACATCAAATTATTATGGCACATATCAATCCAAAATATGTCGGAGCCTCATATGATAAAAATTCTATCTTACGTTCTTCTTGCGGTATAGCACCTGCTAAAATTAGAGTTTGCCAAATACCGTCCGGTTTTGCCGCTTCTACAAAGTCAGCATCAAACTCAACCATTTTTTCAAGTTGGTTTTGTTTCATCAATGTTACAACATCTTCATCTAACATTTTTGCTGCAGGATCATATCCATATGGACCTGCTTCATCATGTGCATGTGACCAGTCACAACTTGCAATTAGCCCTATCCTCTTTTTTGATGCATGGACAACTTTTCCTAGTACTTTACCAAACTCCAAATGCGTTTCATAGGAAATATCTCTAGAAGGAGTAATGACTACGATTGGAACATTTGGCATAAATCGAAGAGGTACAATCGCTCCCCAGTCTAAAGGTAAGCATGAGATTGGTCCTGATGCAGTTCCGTAGTTTATAGTACCTGTTGGAATTCCTGCTAAAGTAGCCTCCTCCGAAATGCACTTTGCAAGATGTCTATCAACACCCCTCATCATCATAAACGAGGAATCATTCTCTTCAACTGTTCCCTCCATTCTTTCAGAGTCTGAAATTGAAAATTGACCATTAATTCGAGTACCATGTGGAGTAAGAACAATTAGAACATCTGGCTTAGCCTTCTCCATCCCTTCGCCTATCCTTATCAAACTGTTGCGTGTTGCCGACATTCTGTTAGGATTGCTTCCCTTTAATTCTGGTATTAATTCCCCTCCATGAGGCGAAATACATGCAAAAACAAATGGATTCAATTGTACACTCTCCTCAAAATAAACTATTTGAAACTACTACTTTCCTTCGCCAAATTATATGTATATTCCTTTAAATGTTTAAAAATAATCTAATAACGCTATAGGTGCTCAAAGAAAACTTCTGAGTTTCTCAGAAAATCTAAATATTGGGTTCACCGGATGATACACCATATACTTTCTTATCTTTTAAAAAAGACATTCACTTGTTGACTAGTGAATGCCTTTTCTCATCTATTATTTCAATAATCCTTCTTTCAAATCATTATGCCATTTAGATAGCATTGGAAGATCTGCTTCTGTAATTGTTCCTACCTCTTTTGCTGCATTCGTTAAAGCATCGTAATTCGTTAAGCTCACAAATGAGATGCCCGCTTCTTTGAATGACTCTTCAGCTTTTGGAAGTCCGTATGTAAATATGCTCACTACGCCAAGTACTTCTAATCCTTCTTTTTGAAGTGCTTCTACTGCAATCAAACTGCTTCCGCCAGTAGAAATTAAATCTTCAATAACAACTACTTTTTGTCCAGCGATAACCTTACCTTCGATTTGATTGCCACGACCATGTTCTTTGGCTTTCGAACGAACATACATCATTGGCAGTTCTAGTACATCACTTACCCATGCAGCGTGTGGAATTCCTGCTGTTGCAGTTCCTGCTACAGCTTCTGTACCTGGAAAGTTTTTCTCGATTGCTTCTGCTAATCCTTGTGCAATTTCTTTACGAATGGCAGGAGATGACATCGTAATTCTATTATCACAGTAAATTGGTGATTTAATACCGGAAGCCCATGTGAAAAGATCATTTGGTTTTAATTCAACCGCTCCTACTTGAAGTAGAGCTTTTGCTATTTTATTTTCTAAAGTCATGCGTGTTCCTCCCACATTTTTAAAATATTTTCATAAGCTTGAACTGGATTTTCGGCTTTTGTGATTGCACGACCTACGACAATATGAGATGAGCCTAGTTTCCTAGCGTTTACTGGAGTAGCAACTCGGACTTGATCGTGTGCATCTCCTTCTGCTAATCGAATTCCTGGAGTTACACGTAAGAATTCATTACCACATACTTCCGCAATTTTTTTCGCTTCTAGTACCGAGCAAACGACTCCGTCTAAGCGAGCACTTTTTGCTAAATTTGCATAGTGAATGACGGACTCTTCAATCGTCTTATGAATAAGTTGTTCTTTTTGCATTTGTTGTTCGGAGGTAGATGTTAGTTGTGTTACAGCAATAATAGAAGGTCTTTTCTTGCCAGCTGCTGTTCCTGCTTCTAAACCTTCTTTAGCAGCAATCATCATTTCTTTTCCACCAGCTGCATGCACATTTACTAAGTCTGCTCCTAACCGTGCTAACCCTTTCATCGCTTGACCTACCGTATTTGGTATATCATGCAATTTCAAATCAAGGAATACATCATGTCCCATTTCTTTCAGTTTATAAACAATAGAAGGCCCTTCTTGTAAATAAAGCTCCATACCAACTTTTACAAATAGTGACTGTTCGAATGGTGATAAAAATTGATATACATCTTCTGAAGAAGCAAAATCTAATGCGATAATTGGACTGTTTTTCATAATCGATGGCTCCTTCCAACTAAATCTGACACAGTGTTAATTCCAAGTTCATCTAATCTTTTTGGCAGCTGATCAATTAAATTCGGACATATAAATGGATCAACAAAGTTTGCAGTTCCCACTGCTACTGCACTAGCACCTGCTGATAGGAAATCTATTACATCATCGATTGTAGAGATTCCGCCCATTCCGATAATTGGAATCGATACTTGTTTTGCAACATCGTATACCATTCGAAGAGCAACTGGTTTAATAGCTGGACCGGATAATCCGCCAGTAATATTTGCAATGACAGGTCTCCCTGTTTTCGTATCTAATCGCATACCAAGTAATGTATTAATCATCGTAATACCATCAGCTCCACCTGCTTCTACTGCTTTTGCAATGTCATTTACGTTAGTAACATTTGGTGATAACTTTACATAAACAGGGACGGAAGAAACTGCCTTAACAGCTTTAGTTAATTCTTCTGCAACTATTGAATCTGTACCAAAAGTAATTCCACCTTGCTTCACATTTGGACACGAGATATTTAACTCAAGAGCATGTACATTAGGTGCTTTTGAAATTGCCTCTGCAACAGCAACATAATCTTCCGTTAATGTGCCAGCAACATTTGCAATTATTGGTACATCAAATTGCTCTAACCATGGAAGTTCATTTTGCATCACTTTTGAAAGCCCTGGATTTTGTAACCCAATGGCATTTAGCATTCCAGCAGGTGTTTCAGCCACTCGTGGAGTTGGATTTCCTAGTCTTGTCTCAAGCGTTGTTGCTTTAATCATAATCGCTCCAAGCTTAGACAATTCATACAATTGTGCATACTCTTTCCCAAATCCAAAACAACCGGAAGCTGGCATAATTGGGTTTTTCAATGAAAGTCCTGGCAATTCAACTGCTAATCTATTCATACGCGAACCACTCCTGACTTGAAAACTGGACCATCTGAACACACTTTCACATAATCAGCTTCTGTACTTTTTGTTGTTTCACAAACACACGCAAAGCAAGCACCAATTCCACAACCCATTCGTTGTTCAAAAGATAAATATCCTTCTTTTTCCGGATACATTTTTTCAAGTGCTGTAAGCATTGGTGTTGGACCACAGCTATAATATACAGAGAAATCTTCTTCCAAATTTTCTAACACACTTGTAACAAATCCTGCATGACCATAACTGCCATCTGCTGTTACAATGACCGTTTCACCTAGTTCATTAAATTGCTTTTCGTAAAAGACAACATCTTTCGATTGAAAGCCTAGAACGTGAATTGGCTTTACTCCTTTTCCAACAAGTCTCTTCGAAAGCTCATATAATGGTGGTACTCCAATTCCTCCCCCAACGAGAAGAGCTTTTTGGCCAGCCTCTACTCTATCAATAGGAAAACCGTTACCAAGGGGTCCAAGTACATCTACTTGGTCCCCTAGTTTTTTTTCAGATAGGAGGGTTGTTCCTCTTCCATCTGCACGGTAAATCATTGTAAATTCCAATGTTTCTTTATTAATAGAGGAAATACTAATTGGTCTTCTTAGTAAAGGTTCCATTTGATCAGACACACGTATATGGACAAATTGCCCAGGCTGATTCATATCGAGTACATGCTGTCCATTTAATGTTAGTTCAAAAATGTTCGTAGCAATTTCACTCTGTTTCACTACTTGCATTTGTCCTTGTCTAATCATGCACGAACCTCCTGATGTTTCATCGTCTCTGTAGAAAAAGTCATGGATTCAATCACTCGTAGCATCGCCTCAGCAGTATCTAAAGAAGTTAAACATGGAATGCCATTTTCCACAGACTCTCTTCTGATACGGAAGCCGTCTCGTTCCGGTTGCATGCCTTTTGTTAGAGTGTTAATAACAAATTGGGCATTTCCTTTTTGAATAACTTCTAACAAGGTAGTTCCTTTAGATCCAATTTTATCAACGACGTCAACTGGGATACCAACTTTTTGAATTGCTTCTGCCGTTCCTTGTGTAGCAATGATGCGGAAGCCAATGTTATTGAATCGTTTTGCTATCTCCGTTGCTTCTTCCTTATCTTTATCTGAAATAGTCATTAAAACGGAACCATGATCTTTAATTTCCATTCCTGCAGCTACTAGACCTTTATACAAAGCTTTTTCTAAGGTAATATCTTTCCCCATTACTTCCCCAGTAGATTTCATTTCTGGTCCAAGCGTAATATCTACTCTGCGTAATTTTGCAAAACTGAAGACAGGAACTTTTACATATACACCTGGACTATTTGGAGCAAGTCCTGGTGTGTATCCTTGTTCTATTATCGATTGCCCTAATACTGCTTTTGTTGCAATATTCGCCATTGGAATCGACGTAATCTTACTCAAGAATGGAACTGTACGGCTGGAGCGTGGGTTTACTTCAATCACGTATACTTCATCTTTTGAAATGACATATTGAATGTTCATCAACCCAACAATTTTTAAACCTTTCGCGAGACGAGTTGTGTAATCCACTAAAATATCGATATGTTTTTGCGATAATTTTTGTGGTGGATATACTGCGATTGAGTCTCCAGAGTGAACTCCTGCGCGTTCAATATGCTCCATAATTCCTGGAATTAATACATTTTCACCATCACAAATTGCATCAACTTCCACTTCTGTTCCAGTTAAGTAACGGTCGATTAACACGGGTTTTTCAGGACTTGCTTCTACTGCATGTTCCATATAATGTTTAATTTCATCCTCGTTATAGACGATTTGCATTGCACGACCGCCAAGTACGTAAGATGGTCTTACTAATACTGGGTACCCAATTTCTTCAGCAATCACTACTGCTTCTTCTACTGAAACTGCAGTTTTTCCAAGTGGTTGAGGAATACCTATTTCGTGAAGAGCAGCTTCAAACTTGTTACGATTTTCAGCACGGTCAATATCTTCTAGAGTTGTACCTAGAATTTTTACTCCTCTTTCTTCTAGCGCTTCCGCTAGATTTATTGCAGTTTGTCCACCAAACTGGACAACTACCCCTTTTGGCTGCTCCAAATCTATAATATGCATAACGTCTTCTATAGTTAATGGTTCGAAGTATAATTTGTCCGAGATAGAGAAATCTGTTGAAACTGTCTCTGGATTATTATTGATAATAATCGCTTCATATCCCGCTTCTTTAATCGCCCAAACAGAATGCACCGTTGCATAGTCAAATTCCACCCCTTGGCCAATACGAATTGGACCAGAGCCTAACACGATGACACTTTCTTTATCTGTTCGGATAGATTCATTTTCTTCTTCATATGTTCCATAAAAATAAGGAGTTTCTGATTCAAACTCTCCTGCACAAGTATCTACCATTTTGTACACTGGTACTATTCCGTGTTCTTTCTTCAAATTATATACGTCGATTTCTTTTACATCCCAATATTTTGCAATTGTTTTGTCTGCAAAGCCCATTCGTTTCGCTTTGTATAATACATCCCGGTCAAATGGATTTGATTGGATTACTTTCTCGAATTGAACGATGTTTTGAAGTTTGTTTAAGAAAAATACATCTATTTGGCTCCATTCGTGAATTTGCTCCACTGATACACCGCGACGAAGCGCTTCTCCTATGAAGAATAAACGCTCATCTCCTGCGCGGCGAATACGCTTTTTCATCCATTCATCCGTTATAGACTCACTGTTTTTCATTTCTAAATGGAAATGTCCAGTTTCAAGGGATCGCACTGATTTTAGTATAGCTTCTTCGAATGTTCGTCCTAAAGACATTACCTCACCAGTTGCTTTCATTTGAGTGCCCAGATTACGTTTGGCAGATTCAAATTTATCAAATGGCCATCTTGGAATTTTAGCAACAATATAGTCTAGTGCTGGCTCAAAGCATGCATAAGTTTTTTCTGTTACAGGGTTCATCATTTCATCTAGCGTTAAACCTACTGCTATTTTCGCTGCAAGTTTAGCAATTGGATAACCAGTTGCTTTAGATGCAAGCGCTGAAGATCGGCTTACACGTGGGTTAACTTCGATAATATAATAGTTGAAGCTATGTGGATCGAGTGCTAATTGCACATTACAACCACCTTCAATTTTTAACGCACGAATTATTTTAAGGGAAACATTTCGAAGCATTTGGTTTTCACGATCAGATAATGTTTGAGTTGGTGCAACAACAATAGAGTCACCAGTATGAATACCAACTGCATCAACGTTTTCCATATTACATACTACGATTGCGTTATCCGCAGAATCTCTCATTACCTCGTATTCAATTTCCTTAAAGCCTGCAATGGATTTTTCAAGTAAACACTGGGTTACAGGACTGTATTTTAAACCACTTGTAACGATTTCCACTAATTCTGTATCGTTGTGGCAAATACCACCGCCAGTTCCTCCAAGTGTGAAAGCAGGTCGCACGATTACAGGATATCCAATTCGTTCAACAAAAACTTTCGCTTCATCCAAATTATGAATGATATCACTTTCCGGGACGGGTTCACCTAATTCGTTCATTAATGTTCGAAATAAATCACGATCCTCTGCCTTATGAATTGCTTCTAGTTTCGTACCTAAAATTTCGATTCCTAATTCATCTAATATACCTGATTCATCAAGGGCAATCGCCATATTCAAGCCAGTTTGCCCACCTAGGGTTGGTAGAATGGCATCTGGACGTTCTTTTCGAATAATCTTACTCACGAATGGTAATGTGATTGGTTCAATATATACTTTATCTGCGATTTCAGTATCAGTCATAATCGTTGCGGGATTAGAGTTCACAAGAATGACGCGATATCCTTCTTCTCTTAATGAAATACATGCTTGCGTACCAGCATAATCAAATTCAGCAGCTTGACCTATGATAATCGGACCTGAACCAATTACTAATATTGTTTCTATATCTTTACGTTTAGGCATGTGAATTCTCCTTTTTGCTTTCTAGCATCATTAATTCGATAAACTGATCAAATAAGTGGGTAGAATCTTCTGGACCTGAAGACCCCTCTGGATGGAATTGAACACAAAATACAGGGAATTTCTTATGTCGTACCCCTTCCACAGTACCGTCATTTAAAGCAATATGTGTAATTTCCAAGTCTGTATTTGCAATGGAATCTGCATCAATTGCATATCCATGATTTTGAGAAGTTAGTTCTGTTCTCCCAGTAGTTAAATCCTTCACTGGATGATTGCCTCCACGATGGCCAAATTTCAACTTAAAAGATTTAGCACCACTTGCTAGTGAAATAAGCTGATGACCAAGACATACCCCAAAAATCGGAACCTTTCCGATAATTCCTTTGACCATTTCTACTACTTCTGGGATATCTGTTGGATCTCCTGGTCCATTTGAAAGCATTACACCATCTGGGACCATTCCTAAAATATCTTTTGCTGATGTATTATAAGGTACGACGATGATATCACAATCACGCTTATTTAATTCTCTTAAAATACCGTGCTTCATACCAAAGTCTACAAGTACAACTCTTTTTCCGCGCCCAGGACTTGGATATGGACGAGTGATGGAAACCTGTTCAACTACGTTTTTTGCAATTTCGGTAGCTTTCAATGTTTCGATTGCTTCATCCACATTCACTTCTTCTCCAGCTTTTGTAAGTCGACCTTTTAAAGATCCGTGTTTGCGTATAATACGTGTTAACTTTCTCGTATCAATTCCTTCAATTCCAGGTACATTTTTTGCTTCTAAAAATTCACTTAATGTACTAGTACTTCTGAAATTAGAAGGTTGCTCCGCAAGCTCTCTTACAATTACTCCAGATAGACCAATTTGAATTGCTTCAAAATCATCAGGATTCACCCCATAGTTACCCACCATTGGATACGTAAACGTTAATATTTGACCACAGTTGGAAGGGTCCGAGATCGATTCCTGATAGCCGGTCATTGCGGTAGTGAAGATAACCTCACCGATTGTTCCTTCTTCACTTCCAAATGCATTACCCTTAAATACAGTGCCGTCTTCTAATATTAAATATCTCGTTTTCATGCTTTTTCCTCCTGCCATACGATTTCTCCGTTATAAATGGTAACTTGCGGCCAGCCTGAGCAAACCCAACCGTTAAATGGTGTGTTTTTACCTTTTGATAAAAATGCTCCTTTTTCGATTGCTTGTTCTTTTTCTAAATCAATTAAAACTAGGTCTGCCGGTGCTCCGATTTCTAATTTTCCAAATTCAAATCCGAAAACTTCAGATGGTTTAGTCGTTAAATATTCTAATAGTTGTTTTAAAGTCCACTTACCACTTTTCACGAAGTGTGTATATAAAAGTGGGAACGCTGTTTCTAAACCGACAATTCCAAATGGTGCCTTTTCAAATCCTGTTGCTTTTTCTTCCTCTGTATGTGGCGCATGATCCGTTGCAATGAAATCTAAAGTTCCGTCTAATAATCCTTCACGTAAAGCAAGCATATCTTCTTTTCCTCTGAGCGGAGGATTCATTTTCCAGTTTGCATCATTGGATGGTATATCATCTTCACAAAGCAATAAGTGATGGGGACTTACCTCTGCTGTTACATGTATTCCTGCTTTTTTTGCATCTCGTATTACACGGACAGATTCTTTCGTACTTACATGACAAACATGGTAATGAGCTCCAGCAGCTTCTGCGAGTAAAATATCTCGGGCAATATGTACTGATTCTGAAACAGAAGGGATACCCTTTAAACCAAGCTCCTCGTTTCTTTTTCCCTTATGCATTACACCACCATAAATTAACGTATTGTCTTCACAATGAGCAACAACTGGTATACTAAGTTTTGCTGCTTCTTCCATTGCTTCTAACATAGTGCCGGCAGCTTGTACTCCTACCCCATCATCTGTTAGAGCAAATGCCCCTAATTGTTTTAGCGCTTCAATATTTGTTCTTTCTTTTCCAGCTTGGCGAATTGTAATCGATGCATATGGAAGTACTCGAATAAGTGCATTTTCCTTTATTAAATCTAAAACATGGGAGAAATTTTCAGCTGTATCGGGTACCGGTCTTGTATTTGGCATTGCACAGATTGTCGTATATCCACCTTTTGCTGCAGCTTTTGTTCCAGTTTCGATTGTTTCTTTTTGTTCGCCACCTGGCTCGCGTAAATGTACGTGCACATCAATAAATCCTGGAGAAAGAAGCATTCCTTTCCCGTCAATTGCCTGTGCTCCAACTACTGATGCATTCGCATCAATTTTAGTAATTTTTCCTTCTTGTATGACAACGGAAGTAATCTCAAGTTCTCCTACATTGTTAACTATTTGAACGTTATGAATAATTTTTGTCATTCTATTCTCTCCCTTTCAAAATCATTTCAATGATTGCCATACGGATGTAAACACCATTTTCCATTTGCTTGAAAATTCTTGAACGATCGCATTCTATTAATTCGCTCGCAATTTCAACGTCTCTATTAAAAGGACCAGGATGCATGATAATTGCATTATCCTTCATTCTTTTTTCTCTTTCTTCTGTCAATCCAAAGGCATTGTGATATTCTGCCTTTGAGAAGGTAGATACTCCATCATGTCTTTCATGTTGAACTCTTAACATCATAATGACGTCACTCGCATCAATTACTTCGTCAAAGTCGTTATTTGCTTCAAACTCCCCTTGCCATTTAGGAGGACATACAAAATGTACTTTCGCTCCAAGTCTTGTAAGTGCATCGGCATTGGATCTTGCAACACGGCTATGTCCAATATCACCAACAATACTTATCACTATATTTTCTAACGTTCCAAACTCTTGCCATATTGTATAAATATCAAGGAGGCTTTGAGTTGGATGATTTCCTGTTCCGTCACCGCCATTAATGATGGCAGGTTTTACTTTTCCAATCAGCGATTCAAAATAGTTATTTTGTTCATGTCTTATCACTAATGCATCTATTCCGATTGATTCTAAAACTTTCACGGTGTCATATAGTGTTTCGCCTTTTAATGTACTGGAAAATCCAGCTTCGAAGGGGAGTACATTTAAATTTAACTTTCTTTCTGCCATTTCAAAGCTCATTTTAGTTCGAGTGCTAGGTTCAAAGAACATATTCGCCATTGTATAATTTTGTTCTAATTGCGAACTCGCACCCTCTTGGAATAATTGTGCTTGTTTTAAAATAGCCATTATTTGTTCTACAGATAAATCTTTCATTGATACTAAGTTTTTCATCTATATCCCCCTCTTTCTGCAAAAAAATGGACCTTATCGATAATTCTCGAAAAGGTCCGTTTTTTGCATGCACAAGTAAAGGTTACTTTTCTAAGTACCATTTACTCATCTTGCCGAACCTTTCGTTGACTCTCTGGACAACTATTTAAAAGGTCATTTATTCAGTTTGATCCATACCTGCTATTTTTCCATCTTTTCTTCCTGGCAATACTAGGTTTAATATAACCCCAATGATTGCGGCTAAAGCCATACCTTCGATACTTAATGATTCAGATACAACAAACTTTGCTCCGCCGATTCCGATTACTAATATAACTGAAGCAATTACTAAATTACGATTATTTCCAAAGTCAATATTGTTTTCAACTAACATACGAAGACCACTTGATGCGATTATTCCGAAAAGGAGAATGGACACTCCACCAAGTACTGCTGTTGGGATAGTAGCGATGACTGCCATCACTTTCCCTAAAAATGAAATTGCAATTGCGACTACTGCAGCACCAAAAATTACATATACACTATATACGCGAGTAATAGCTAACACACCAATGTTTTCACCGTATGTTGTTTTTGGAGGACCACCGATTAAAGAACTGATAAATGTACCGAAACCATCACCTAATAAAGAACGATGTAAACCAGGCTCTTTAATAAAATCACGATTTACTACTTTCCCAAGTACTAATTGATGTCCGATATGCTCAGAGATTGTTACGATAACAATTGGCACCATGACTAATAGTAATTTTGAAGTAATAACGAAATCATAATCTACACCGGGAATTAAGAATGGTGGGATTTCAATCCAATCATGTTTACTTACTGCTGTGTAATCTATTATTCCGATTGCTGCAGAGTATATGTAACCAACGATTAAACCGATTAAGATCGGCATTGTACTTAGAATATTTTTAAAGTAAATTGTACAGAAGATTGCAGTGAATAAAGTTACTAGAGCTGCTGAGAAGTGCTTAAAGTTATAGACACCATCTACATTCATTGCCATATCAACCGCTACACCAGCAATACCAAGACCAATTACCATAATAACCGGACCTACAACGATCGGTGGTAATAGCTTCATAATCCACTTATAACCACTCTTCCAAATAATGAGTGCAACAATACCGTAAGTGATACCGACGAACATTCCGCCTATCATTGCACTACCAACACCACCTACTTTTGTAGCTAATATAATTGGAGCAATAAAAGCAAAGGATGAACCCAAATATGCGGGTACTTGAAACTTTGTAATCATTAAGAAGAAAATTGTTGCAATACCACTTGTAAGTAAAGCAATTGCTGGACTTAATCCGACTAACTGTGGAACTAGTATAGTGGAGCCGAACATCGCAAACATATGCTGGAAGCTTAATGTAATTAACTGGCCACCTGATGGCTTTTCATGAACATCTAAAACTGCATTTGACATGGATTATTCCTACCTTTTCCAAAAGATTTCTTATTCAAAAATTGTAACTGCATCCATTTCATCTGTTTCTATTACTTTTACAACAATACGTTCATTGCTTGATGTTGGAATATTTTTTCCAACATAATCCGCTCTTATCGGCAACTCTCGGTGTCCTCTATCTATTAAAACAGCAAGTTGAATTTGAGCTGGCCTACCTAAATCCATAACAGCATCCATAGCTGCGCGAACCGTTCTTCCCGTGTATAACACATCATCTACTAAAATAACTTTTTTATTTGTTACATCATGCGTAATATCTACTTGTTGGACGAGTGGCTCATTTGAGTCATTTTTTAGAGATAAATCATCCCTATATAGCGTAATATCAAGCTCTCCCGTTTTAATAGCTTTACCTTCAATAATTTCAATTTTCTTCGCTAATCTCTCTGCTAAAAAAGCACCTCTAGTTTTTATTCCAACTAATATACATTCCTCAATTCCTTTGTTGCGTTCAATAATTTCGTGTGCAATTCGTGTGAGTGCTCTATTAATTGATTGTTCATCTAAAATACTAGCTTTCTCCGCCATTATTTCCCTCCTATATTGACAAAATAAAAAACCTCTTGAGCAGAGATGCCCAAGAGGTTGTATGTGCGCAATAAATTATAGTAATTACACCAAAAAAGTCCGCAAACTTCTAGTGTTAATCACTTTCACATGTACCTTCTCAGCCTCTCTGGACCGTTATTAAAGGTGAAACTATTCATTTGAAATTAGTATAAAGCATTAATCTTCTTTAATCAATGATTGTTTTCTTAAATCTTGTAATAAATTTGAGAAATCCTCTGGAAGTGGATAAGAAAACTCTAAATATTCACCAGTTTTAGGTTGAATAAATCCTAGTAATCCAGCATGTAAAACTTGACCATTAAAATCGATTGTCTTCTTTGGTCCGTACTTTGGATCTCCTGCTAGAGGATAACCAATATACTTCATATGCACACGAATTTGATGTGTTCTTCCAGTTTCTAATTGGCACTCGACCAATGTAAATTTATCAAAACGTTCTAATACCCGAAAATGTGTAACAGCATGTTTACCATTGTCCACTACTGCCATACTTTGTCGTTCCTTTTTATCTCTACCGATAGGTGCATCAATTGTCCCTTTATCATGTGGAATACGACCATGCACGAGGGCAATATATTTTCGAGTAACTGTTTTCTTCACTAATTGATCAACTAACGAAACATGAGCTACGTCATTTTTCGCAACCATTAATAATCCCGTTGTATCTTTATCAATCCTGTGCACAATCCCAGGACGCATAACGCCATTGATACCGGATAAATCTTTTATTTGATGCATTAGACCATTTACAAGCGTACCACTAATATGTCCTGGTGCTGGATGAACAACCATTCCACGTGGCTTATAAACAACAAGCACATCTTCATCTTCATATACAACTTCTAAATTCAGGTCCTCCGCAACAATATCAAGCTCAATTGCTTCGGGAGGTGCAACGACAATAACGTCGCCTTCCTTCACTTTATAATTTGATTTGGCTGCTTCGTTATTTACGAGTACATGTCCTTCTTTTATAAAGTTTTGAATCTGTGTACGTGACCATTCTGTTTCATAAGATGCAATAGCTTTATCAATACGCTCTTTTGCTTGTTCTTTTTCTATTATAAAAGTTAAATCTTCCATTACTTCACCTTTTTCTTTCCAGCTCGTTCTTCTTTTAAAATGAATAATATAATAATTACAACACCTATTGTTAATGAAGCATCAGCGATATTAAAAATAGGGAAATCATAATTAATAATTGGTATTAACACATGGACAAAATCAACTACTTCGTTTCTCCAAACACGATCGATAAAATTCCCAATCGCTCCACCTAGTAACAACATTAAACCAACCTGAAACATTGGCTTTCCTTTAGCTTCTTTATGAAAATAATAAATAATCGCAATAATTACGATAATCGTGATTATTGTAAATAAACCCATTTGTCCTTGTAACATTCCCCATGCGGCACCACGATTTCGATGAGAAAGTAATTCAAAATAAGGATCTAATATAGAGATTCGGTCATGAAGAACCATATTTTTTACAATCAGCCATTTTGTCCACTGATCAAGCGCAATAACAAATGCAGCAAGTCCATAAAATTTCCACACATTATTTCCCCCAATATCAAATTCACCTTGGCGTATCTTCGTCAAGATGAGTTAAGGAAACTAGCCTAATAGCTTCGATTATGACTAACTGGCATTCATCAAGCAGACATGAGTTCGCTCAATATATTCCTCAAAATAATCTTTGACTTCTTCCAAAGGCAGTAACAATATTTATTCGAGTGTTTGAAACCCTACTAAAAATAGTTATCAGAATCTACACTAGTTTACCATACAAAGTAATCCTAAGTAAAAGAGCAGGAACAAAAAATGTGGCCCTACTTAATTCGGACCACATTCACTAAATTAGATATAATGTTTTTCTATTACATCCGCACAGCGAGTACATAAAGTTGAATGTTTTTCATTCGCTCCAACTGTTTCAGAAATTGTCCAGCAACGCTCACATTTCTCACCATTAGCTTTTTCAACTAATACGGAAGCATTTTCAAGAGCTAAACTATTTTCTGGTGCATCTTGTTTAACACCACCAAGTGTAAATTGAGAAACAATGAATAATTGAGCAAAATCAATAGCATCTGTGTCAAACAACGGTTTAAATTCATCTTTTACAAACAATGTTACTTTTGCTTCTAATGATTTACCGATTGTTTTTGCATTTCGAGCTTCCTCAAGTGCTTTTAACACATCATCACGTAATTCCATAATTTTATCCCATTTAGCAGACAATGCTTCGAACTCCGGATACTCGACAGCTTCTGGCATATCTGTAAGCTGAATGCTTTCTTCTGTTTCATTTTCTAAATAAGCCCATAGCTCATCTGTAGTATGAGGTAAAATCGGTGTCATCAACTTCAATAATGCGAGAAGTGTATCATACATTACCGTTTGCATAGCACGACGATCTGTATGATCTTGTCCATAAATATATACAACATCTTTTGCAATATCTAAGTAGAAGGAACTTAGCTCGCTCGAAACAAAATTATTAACAATATGATAAACGCTTGCAAAATCATAACGCTCATATGCTGCTTCTACTGTTTTAATAACTTCTTGTAATTTCATGTACATATATTGATCTACTTCACGAAGATCTTTAAATTCGACACGGTCATTAACAGGATGGAAATCACTAACATTACCGTGCAAGAATCGGAATGTATTACGAATTTTACGATATACTTCAGATACTTGTTTAAATATAGCATCAGATACACGTACGTCAGCAGTATAATCCACAGAAGCAACCCATAATCGAACGATATCTGCTCCAAGTTGGTTAATAACTTTGGCAGGTACGATAACGTTTCCAAGTGATTTACTCATTTTACGTCCATTTCCATCTAACGTAAATCCATGACTTAGTAAACCTTTGTACGGAGCGTGCCCAAACATTGCAGTGCTTGTGATTAAGGAAGAGTTAAACCAACCACGATATTGGTCAGAACCTTCTAAATACAAATCTGCTGGGAAAACTAAATCATCACGTTCTTCTAACACACCTTGATGTGTTGAACCAGAATCAAACCAAACGTCCATAATATCAGTTTCCTTCGTAAAGATACCATTTGGACTTCTAGGATGAGTAAATCCTTCTGGTAATAATTCTTTTGCTTCTTTTTGGAACCAAATATTAGAACCATTTTCACGGAATAACTTTGATACATGAGAAATTGTTTCTTCTGTCAGAATTGGTTCCCCATCCTCCGCGTAAAATACTGGAATAGGAACTCCCCATACACGCTGACGAGAAATACACCAGTCTCCACGATCGCGGATCATGTTAAAAAGTCTAGTTTCACCCCAAGCCGGTGTGAAGGATGTATCACGGATTGCTTGTAATAACTCATCTCTAAATGATTCAATTGATGCAAACCATTGTGCAGTTGCACGATAAATAACTGGTTTTTTTGTACGCCAATCATGTGGATATGAATGTGTAAAGAATGTAAGTTTTTCAAGAGCCCCTACTTCATCAAGCGCTTCTGTGATTGCTTTGTTTGCTGTGTCATAGAATAATCCTTCGAATCCTGGTGCTTCTGAAGTCATTACTCCACGATCATCTACTGGGCAAAGTACATCTAGTCCATAAGCTTTACCAACGTAGAAGTCATCTTCCCCATGTCCAGGAGCTGTGTGAACACATCCTGTCCCTGATTCAGTTGTAACATGCTCTCCAAGTATAACAAGCGAATCTCGATCATATAAAGGATGTTTGGCAACAAGTCGATCCATATCTTTCCCGACTACAGTACGTTCTATCGAGTATTCTTCCCAACCAAGCTCTGTAGCTACAGATTCCACTAAATCTTTTGCCACCACAAATTTAGAAGCTTTTGCACTAACTACAGCATATTCTACATTTGGATGCAATGAGATAGCCAAGTTAGCTGGAATTGTCCAAGGAGTTGTCGTCCAAATAATTATTTTTGTACCCTCTTCAAGAACACCTTTTCCCTCTGTTATAGCAAAGCTAACATAGATAGAAGGTGACTTTTTATCTTGGTATTCAATTTCTGCTTCAGCAAGTGCAGATTCACTTGAAGGTGACCAATAGACCGGTTTTAGACCCTTATAAATGTATCCTTTTTTCGCCATTGCACCGAAAACCTCGATTTGACGAGATTCAAAAGCTGGAGTTAGCGTTACATATGGATTTTCCCAATCTCCTCGCACACCTAGACGCTTAAATTGAGAGCGTTGGTTATTAATTTGTTCATACGCATATTCTTCACAAAGCTTTCTGAACTCTGCTAAAGACATTTCTTTGCGTTTTACTCCTTTATTTGTAAGTGCTTGTTCAATCGGTAAACCATGTGTATCCCAGCCTGGAACATAAGGGGCATTGAAACCACTCATTGATTTATATCGAACAATCATATCTTTTAAAACTTTGTTTAATGCGTGTCCCATATGCAGATCACCATTTGCATAAGGAGGGCCATCATGTAATACGAAGAAAGGACGTCCTGCTGTTCTTTCTTGTACTTTTCTATATATGTCCATTTCATTCCATTTTTCTTGAACATCTAATTCCTTCACTGGTAAATTTCCACGCATTGGGAAATCTGTTTTTGGCATTAATAACGTGTCTTTGTACTCCATCTAATAATTCCTCCTTAATTTAATCAATACACCTAGGCTTATTTGCTTCCGCTTCACTTTCGTTCAGCTCCGCAGAAAACATTTGCTTCCGCTTCACTTTAGTTCAGCTCCGCAGAAAACATTTGCTTCCGCTTCACAGCAAGCTTCAATTTTATCAATTGGCTCTGTTAAACGATATTTTCGTTAATCACGAAAATTAGTATGCTTTCCGTGGGCGAGCGCCGATATTCCACATACTTGATAAAATAAAAAAACTCCTCATCCCAAAAAGGGACGAGAAGTTATTGCTCGCGGTACCACCCTACTTGCGATTTACAAAAAATCGCCTCTTAGTATGCCATAACGGGGCATAAACCGAAAACACTTAGCAACATTCTTAAAGTTCAGTGTCTTTGCTCCAAAGTGATAATCTAAAAAGTTTTGTTGCTTGAGCTTCCACCATCCTCAAGTCGCTATTTCTAAACTCATTTAGACGTCTTTATCAACGCATAATTATATGATATGAAATTATTATAGGAAAAGTAAGTGCATCAGTCAAGAATGTATTAGTCCTCTGTTATAGAAATGCGATCTATTTCTGTTGTATCTACATCATATTCCATTAAATGATTCCAGTCATCGGTATTAATCAAGTCTAATTGTGCCTCGATAAGCATTTTGAAACGATTCCTAAAAACTTTAGATTGCTTTTTCAGTTCTTCAATTTCAAGTGCTATTCTTCTAGCTTTTGTAAGTGCTTCATTCACAATTCGGTCGGCATTTTTTTCTGCCTCTTTTACAATCAGCTTTGCTTCTTTTTGAGAGTTGCGGCGGACTTCTTCTGCTGCTTCCTGTGCTACAACGATAGATTTATGTAAAGTTTCTTCAATCGATGTAAAATGCCCAACTCTTTCGCTTGATGATTTAAGTTTTGTTTCCAGTTCTTTTTTTTCTTTTAATAGAATTTCAAGATCTTTCATAATTTGATCTAAGAATTCATTAACTTCATCCTCATTGTACCCTCTGAATCCTTTACCGAATTCCTTGTTATGTATATCAAGTGGTGTTAATGGCATATATTCCATCTCCTTTACTTTACTTTCCTAGCATTCTTATCTTCTATTATACATTTAGGAGCTAGCGAATACATCAAAATTCGAATATATTTATTGATTATTTAATTTTTTGTTCTAATCGACCTATTTGTAGTCTAATTTTGTCTTTTTTTGTTCTTCCTTCAATCATTAATATTTTTACTCTACCTAAACCTCTAATAGATATTAAATCTGATTCTTGAAGTTCCATGGAAATTTGATCTTTTTCAGACCAGTTCACTTTTACTTTACCACTTTGAATGAGGGCAGAAGACTTTTGGCGAGAAATATTAAAGATAGCTGAAATAACACTATCTAACCTTAAGGAACTTACTGTTAGAGATTCTGATGTCCATTCCTCTCGCTGTGGAAAATAATTTAATCGGTCTTCAACTATTTCAATATGAACTTTTACTTTTCCAATCCCAACAAAATTTGCTCTGACATAATCTATTACTTCGGTTGCAACAACAAATTGAATTGCACCGTCTTCGACACGAATATCTCCAAATTTACTGCGATCAATTCCTAAGGACATCATAGAACCTAATACATCCTTATGACGTAATGTAACAAACTTATTTGGGTAATGAACCTCGACAACGGTCATAGCAAAGTCTTCATTGGTAGGTATATAATACGAAGGATATAAAAGAACTCTCTTTCGTTCTACATCCTCCAATGCTCCATCTGTAGCAGATTCAATATCTCCGTATTGTCTTCGTATAGAATCTACAATAAATTGCTGCCTAGGATCTAAAAAATCAGTTAACTTCGGAGCATATCGATCTTCTACTTCACGCATAATATTCATTACTTGTTCAATGAATGGCTGCTCTTCTTTTCTAAAATGCTGTAATACATTTTCCATTATAATATTCCCTCTCGAATATAGTAAAAAACCTCACAGAAGTGAGGTTTCAGACTGTTGACAAACGCTCGAATTCTTCATTGCTTTCTCCCGTGCAAGAAAAAACGAACTTGACTGGCAAGCGTTTTCAAGACAGTCAGAAGTGATACCACCAAAAATGACTTTGTCAACACCTTAAGACCTCACAGAATGAGGGAGTTGACTACATTTTTTTATAAAGGATTAAAAATAGAACAAGGAAAAAGATACACGCTTTTATCAAACGAACTACCGAGTTTTTCATCACTATGATCGTGTGGTTAGGCATAAATCTCACATTTTTTCTCTATCTATTAATCCAAAAGTGCACTGAGATGAATCTAAGCTTTTAGAAAAAGTATATTAATGATATTATCCCTCTAAGTGCAATATTTAATACAAAAATTGCAACAATTGGAGAAATATCAATCATACCGATTGGAGGAATAATCTTTCTAAAAGGTTCTAAATATGGTTCGCATATTCTTCCTAACACACGTCCAAAACTCGATTGTTGAATACTTGGTACCCAAGACATGAATATATATATGAATAATGCATAGGTATAATATTGTACAAGTTTACTTAACAAGAATAATACTAAGGTCATGATATTATTTACTCCTCTTTCAATCTAGGTCGTTATAATAATAATCCGATATTGCGCCTGCCACTTCAACAGAATCTGGTGCGCACAGGAAAATATCCGTACCTATCCGTTGTATGTCTCCTCCTAAAGCGTACACTGTCCCACTTAAAAAGTCGATGATTCTTATTCCTTGTTCTTTATCAATGCGTTGTAAATTTACTATAACAGCCTTTTTGCTTTTTAAATGTTCGGAGATATCTTGAGCTTCTGCATACACGCGTGGTTCGATTAGAATCACTTTAGATGACTTTTGTACATTTTGAAGACTTACAAGATTAGTTGCGGCTGTTTCTTTAGGTGCTGCGTTATATTTTCTTTCTTTAGTGGAGGGTCTAACCGGCTGCTGTTTTATATTACTTTCCACTGGCTTTTGTTGTTGAGTTCTTAGTTGCTGATCTGTTGAAGTTTCTTCATCTTCTTCCAAGTAGAAGAAATTTTTCATCCAGTCTTTCATACTCATTTAGTTTCCTCCCTCTCTTTACCGACTAAAGCTGTACCTATTCTAACATATGTTGCGCCTTCTTCTATAGCAATCTCATAGTCACCTGACATACCCATTGATAATTCCGTACAAGGTGCATGTGCAAAGCTTTGTTTAGAAATTTTCTCCTGTAGTTGTCTTAAGTTATGAAAGACCTTTCTAATAACTGACTCATCCTCAGTATTTGGAGCCATTGTCATTAAACCTATTACTCGTATTCGGGAATAACTTTCTAGTTCTTTTATAAAAGATTCTACATCATCCATTGCTAAACCATGTTTGGATTCTTCTTCAGCTACATTCACTTGTACAAAGCAATCCTTAACCGAAGTAGCTCTTTTTTCTATTTCCTCCGCCAAACTTATTCGATCTAATGAATGTAAAAAATCTATATTATTAATGACCGATTTTACTTTTCTTGTTTGCAAAGTTCCTATGTAATGCCATTTGACATTTTCTTTAATGGCATCTAATTTATTTTTTAGTCCTTCAGGACGGTTCTCACCTAGATGTTTCACTCCAGCTTGAATTACCTGTTCAGTTCTTTCTACAGAAACTTCTTTAGTAACAGCAATAATAGTCACATCTGAAAGGTTTCGATTACTATGTAAACTAGCAGCTTCCATATTATCAATTATCTTTTCTAAATTTTGTTGAACATTTGTCATGTAAAAACCAACTTTTCATCAATTGTTTTTGTTTATTGTATCAATGATATACCGTTTTATCAATTATGAATCAATCTAGTAACATATTTTTTGATACAATTATTACATCTTTACCAATTATCGATATATTTTGAACAGCAATTTTTTTCGTTTCATTCTTTTTGTTAAAAAAATTTGGATATGCTCCTTGCGCTTCTACTATGAACGATAGGATGAAACCTGTTTCTTTATCAATTTCCGCGTCAACTATATATCCTAGTAATTGGCCACTATTCGCTTCAATTACTTCTTTTTGTTGCGCATCAGAAAATTTCAACCCAACTCCCCCTTTATCTTATTATATGAATGAAAAATAAAAAAAAAACGCTTTTTCTTTTAAGAAAAAGCGAAATACTAGTATTAAGATTCTTTTGGGTTCAACTGACCTTGAATAATAGATAGAGCACTTTTTTCAAGTCTCGATATTTGTGCTTGTGATAATCCTAGGTCCATCGCAATTTCTGTTTGAGTAGCCCCATAGTAAATACGTTTTGTCAATATCTTCTTTTGCCTGTTATCTAATTTTTGAAAAGTTTCTTTCACTGTAAAATAAGTAACCCATTGCTCTTCCGATACATCATTATCACATAATTGATCCATCATATAGATAGCATCTCCTCCATCGCTAAAAATGGGTTCTTGTAAGGAAACAGGGTCTTGTATAGCATCTAATGACAATAATATATCTTCCACAGGTATTTCTAATACTTTGGAGAGATCTTCCAAAGTCGGTTCCTGCAAATGTTCGTTAATATATTGTTCTTTTGCTTTCATCGCTTTATATGCAATATCTCTTAATGATCTAGAAACTCGTACGGAGTGATGGTCTCTTAAATGCCTTTTTATTTCACCAATTATCATAGGAACAGCATATGTTGAAAACCGAACATTATGCTTTAAATCGAAGTTTTCAATTGACTTGATAAGCCCTATACACCCGACTTGAAATAAGTCATCTGCTTGTTCACCTCGATATGCAAATCGTTGAACAAGACTTAATACTAATCGTAGGTTACACATGACCAGTTCATCTTTTACTGAATCTTCTCCTGCTTGTAAACGGATAAAGAGTGCCTTCATTTGTTCGTGGGAAAGTAAAGGAAGCTTAGATGTATCAATGCCGCATAATTCTACTTTTGTTCTCGTCATAGATCTTCCTCCGGACTTTTTAATTGTTCTTAATCAGTTTGTCCGGTAGGTTGAACTTTATTCGGAAGGTGCGGCATCCAATTTCACCCATTATGCAATTGGTTCATTTAACAGCTCTTTTAAATCTAAAATTATTTTTTTCTCTAAACGAGAAATATACGATTGTGATATTCCTAGATGATCTGCCACTTCTTTTTGAGTCATTTCTTCCTTTCCATTCAGTCCAAAACGACATTGCATAATATACTTTTCTCGATTACCAAGTAAATTAATTGCTTCAAAAACATGCTGCCGTTCTAATTTCTTTTCTACATCTTCAATAATTAAGTCTTCACTTGTCCCTAAAATATCTGACAAGAGAAGTTCATTTCCATCTGAATCAGAATTTAATGGTTCATCAAAAGATACCTCTGATTTCATTCGATTCGTTTTGCGTAAATGCATTAAAATCTCATTTTCAATACATCTTGAAGCATACGTTGCAAGTTTTATTCCCTTATCCAAATTAAATGTCTCTACTGCTTTAATAAGTCCGATTGAGCCAATACTTATTAAATCTTCTATATTCGTATTAGTTTGGTCGAATCTCCTTGCAATATATACTACAAGTCTTAAATTTCGCTCAATTAATACATCTCTCGCATATTCATTTCCATCCATAAAAGCAAGAAGCATTTCTCTCTCTTCATCTCTGGATAATGGTTTAGGCAACGATTCATTACCGCCAATATAATGTACTCCACTTCTTCTTAAAGAGAGGAACCAAAAATAAAATCTACGAAAAAATTTTAATATCATCATCCTAAACTCCTTTTCTTTAGATGGTAATATGCTGAGCTATGTAATATTCCTTCAACTCCATGTGGAAATTTATCACGTAGCTTTGTCATAACAATATATCCTTTTGGCAAATCCTGTCCGTCTACTTTCCAATTCTCGTATTTTATCCCGATTACCCACGTTTTTTCTTGTTGAATCGTTGCAATAGGTATTAATCTCAATTTAGTTACGAACTCTTTTGGCAGATTATCCAAACCTACTTTTCGATCAAATTCCCAATCGCTAATCGCTCGAAACAGAGTTTCGGGAAGTATCTCTTGTAACACTTCAGCAGCAACAAAATGAACCGGATCATTTGAAAGTGGCTCTTTGCAAACATTACCTGAGTCAATAAAAAGAGTAAGTTCTTTTGCTTTGCCGAATAACGTGACACTAGAAGAATACAATAGCCCTCTTTCTGTTTGAGCAATATTAATATTCAGTAAATGTTTCGTTAATAAATACAAGCCTCCAGTAACTATTAAAGCAAAATTGATCAACATGAAGAGATAGCTACTATTACGATAGAAAGAAGAAATTGCAGTTAATAATCCTCCAGCAAAAAGACTTGCTAGTAATGTTAACGAAATGGCTTTAATGATTTGATTTCTTTTACGCCAAAATGCTATTCCAATCATTAAAAAGAATGATAAAAAAACAGTAATGAAATAGTTGGAAAATGTAACGGTTAAAATTCCTGCAACCAAAGCAGCAAGAAACAAATATCTTTTTTTATTTTCAATCCAGCCAATTCTATTTGCAAATGCTAATACGGTATAATTAAAAAAAGTATTGGTTGCAATCATTACTTCTGCGTACATAGCTTCCCTCCTTTTGACTAAATCGTAACATGCATTTTGTAAGAAAATTGTCAAATGAGCATACCAATTGATTCTTTTTTTACGACATTAATTGCATAAGGTTTTTTTAGTTTAGGTCTTCTTTAGAAAATAGCTTATGAAGAATAGCATTTGAAAAGTGTCATCAATTTAGGTTTCAGTATCATCCGATCATCTTCGCTCATCAGCTAGATAAAAAATTATTTACTTTCTACAAAAAAAGCAATCACCAAATTGGTGATTGCTTTCTAAACAGTATTAGTTTCTTCTTTGACGATTTCTTAAGAAAGTCGGAATATCTAAGGCATCCTCTTGTTGGTGATGTGTGTGTGAAGTTGGACGCTCTTGGATAGGTTGTTGCTCTTCTTTTCGTTGCTCACGTATTGGAGTTGTAGCTGCTTGTTGTGCTCTTGCTGCTCCAAAACCAGCGTTTCTTGGTTTATTTTGCGTAATTAATTCTTCATTAAAACCTGTTGCAATTACAGTAACAATAATTTCATCTTTTAAATTATCGTTAATAACGGAACCGAAAATCATGTTTACTTCTTCATCTGAAGCGGATGCAACGATATCTGCTGCTTCTTGAACTTCAAATAAACTTAAATTTGAACCACCTGTAATATTCATAAGCACACCAGTTGCACCATCAATCGATGTTTCAAGAAGTGGACTTGAAATTGCTTTTTTCGCGGCTTCTGCAGCGCGATTATCTCCACCAGAGATTCCGATACCCATAAGTGCAGCACCTTTGTTTGACATAATTGTTTTTACGTCAGCAAAGTCTAAGTTGATAAGTCCAGGTACTGCGATAAGATCTGAGATACCTTGAACCCCTTGACGTAGTACATTATCTGCTTCTCTAAATGCTTCGAGCATTGGTGTATTTTTGTCAACAATTTCAAGAAGACGATCGTTTGGAATAACAATCAGTGTATCTACAGCTTCCTTCATCATTCCAATACCACCAATTGCTTGTGTTGAACGTTTGCGACCTTCGAATGTAAATGGACGAGTTACAACTCCAACTGTAAGTGCACCAATATCACGCGCAATTTGTGCAATAACAGGAGCTGCTCCTGTTCCTGTTCCACCGCCCATACCAGCAGTAACGAAAACCATATCAGCTCCTCTTAAAGCTTCTTCGATTTGTTCTTTGCTTTCCTCGGCTGCTTTTTTACCAACCTCTGGATTTGCACCTGCTCCAAGCCCTCTAGTTAGTTTTCCACCTATTTGAAGTTTTACTTCTGCTTTGGACATATTAAGTGCTTGAGCATCTGTATTAACTGCAATAAAATCCACGCCTTGAACTCCATGTTCGATCATCCGATTTACTGCGTTATTTCCGCCGCCACCAACTCCAATAACTTTGATGATGGCTAGTTGGTCTTCGTTCGTTTCAAATTCTAGCATGATATTGCCTCCTATATTCTTTCAACTATGTTAAATGTATTTTTATTCAAAAAACTTGTCGAAAAACTTTTTAGCTTTTGTCATTGCACTTTCTTTGTTTTCATTATTTGAAGTTTGAGAAGCTTGTTTTTGTTTCTTAGGTATAGAAACGGCCTCACTTGGCGCCATTTGTGATAAAGCATGGCTGCTTCCAATTTTACCATAAAAAAGGTCTTCTTTATAGGCATATCTTATAAGACCGACAGCTGTCGTATACTGAGGTTCACGTACTCCAATATAATCAGGCGTATATAAGCGAACTCTCGTTTGTAATATATGTCTTGCAAGTTGTCCAATACCTTCTAGTTTGGCAACTCCTCCAGTAATTACAACTCCACCTGGTAAGTCTTGAAGACCCATACGATAAAACTCTTCTAAAACTAGTTCAAATAGTTCTTCTAATCGAACGCCAATTATTTCGGCAATATATCGCTGAGAATATTGTTCTTTCATGTCTGCACCAATAACAGGAACTTCGAAAAGTTCATCATCAGATGCATCATCGTAGAAGGCATGTCCATATTTAAGTTTAATCATTTCTGCTTGTTCAGTAGGTGTTTTCAATACGATTGATAAGTCCTTTGTAATATGTTCGCCTCCTACAGGGATTACAGAAGTATTGATTAAATGGCCCTCGCTGAATATAGCAATCGTTGTTGATCCTCCACCTATATCAATATAAGCGGTACCATGGTTTTTTTCATCTTCGGTAAGTGCGAAATGACCACCAGCTAGTGGTTGTAAATAGATTTCTCTAATTTGAAGTCCTGCACGTTCCACACATCTTAACACATTATGTAAAATTGTTTTCGATGTAGTCATCATAATTCCGTCCAATTCAAGTCGAGTTCCAATCATTCCTCGTGGATCTTTGATTTCATCTAAATGATCAACGATAAACTGCTTTGGAGCAATATTGATAAGCTCTCGTTCAGGAGGAATAGACATTACTTGTGCAGATTCTATGACTCTATCTAAATCTGTATCTGTAATTTCACGATCTTCCCTATTAACGGCTACTACACCTTTAACGTTCTGTATGTTTGCTAGATTGGCTGGGATACCAAGTACAATTTCATGAATAGACATCCCGATCATTCGTTCTGCCTCACTCACGGCTTTCTTAATGGACTGTACTGTTGCGTCTATATCGACAATAGATCCTTTCCGGATACCATTTGATTTAACATTTCCTACACCTATTACATGCAGCGAGTCTTCACTCATTTCTCCGATTAATACTTTTATCGAAGACGACCCAATATCTAATGAAACGTATAATTCTGATTGATTCAACCCGTGGCACCTCCTAATTACTCTTTATTTATTATTCTATTGTAAAAAACGTATAAAGTCTAAAATTTTCTAAACAAATAGTTAATTTTTCATTGCTTTACTCAAAACTTCCTATTCATTTTTTCTTTCGGACCATTTAGTTAATAACAATCGACGAATTACTGCTATATTTTGAAATAAACGAACTCCAAAAGCAAAAATTGCGGCTAAATATAAATCTACTCCTAGATGTACTCCTAAAAATGCTAAAGCGGCTGCTAAAGCTATATTAAAGAAAAATCCTGAGACAAATACTTTATCATTATATACATGTTGTAATTGTGCTCGAATACCGCCAAACAAAGTATCTAACGCGGCCAATACAGCTATAGATAAATAACTTTCATATAATTCAGGAATTTGAATATCTGTTAAGAGACCCAAAGAAATTCCAAGTATTAGACCTAATAAAGGTAACCACATCTCATTTTTCTCCCCCTGGAATTTCTAATAAAAATTGTTTACTGATCGATTGATCATATGCGGCTATTTTAATATTATTTTCAGGTTGTCCAATATCTAATTTTAAATTATCAATGTAAAAATCATCTCCAATAGACGAAGCTTCTAGTTGATTATACATTTTTTTAGCATCCTCGAAGGTGGATGTGCCTATTCTTATTAAAAATGGTGCTTTTTTAATAGCAAGATTATTAACAGTTGTTTTGCCATTAACATCTCTAATTGCTGATGAATAAATCATTCTTTTCCCATCCACTTCAATTGCTTTAGCTTTGAATCGATTTATTTCGTTAATTAATCGGACAAGTAAGTCTGGAGTTATTCCTTCGATAGGTTGTCCCACAGCAATACTTTCTAAAGATGGTTCGACCTTTATCGTGAGACCAGGTCCATTAAAATCTTCTAAGCCAATTTCTTTTTTTAAAAGCTTTACTGTGTCTTTTAAAGCGATTTCTGGACTTTCATTTACCATATTCTCATATTTACCAAGGGTTTGGTCGAGGCCACGCACTTCAGACAATAACTCTGAGTGTAATTCTGTTTCTTTAGCTAGCTCTTGTCGAATTGCCCAAATGTCTCTCGTATCCCGTGTCTCTGGATTTTGAACAGTATTATATTGGACTGCTAGCATAAACCCAACAATTAACAAAATTAATGTAAACCGAATATAGACGGTTTTTTTCATTATTCGGCCTCCTTCACTTTGTTTAGTTCTTCTCGTCCCTTAAAGCAGGCATTGCTATTCTCCCTTTTTCTTCAACTGTAACTACAATATTATCGCTTGTTAATTGATCTACTACTCCTCCACTAAGATTAACAGAAGCTAGTAATACATTTGGATCACCAACTGCTTCAACTGTAAAAGGAGCGGGAAAGGTTTTTCCATCAACTGTAATAACCGGACCGGTACAACGGATATAAGAATTCGCATGAAGCCTTTGGCCATTTATAGAAATAGCTTCTGCACCCGATATTTTCAGCTCATTAATAACCTTAAATAGATGACTTTCATGAACAATATAGTCATTGGGATTTTCTTGTGAAGGATTATATGCACCATCCTGTAAAGAAACTGATACCCCTTTTCCCTGGGAAGGTATATCGCCAATTAATAATCGCAGCATTTCAGCTTCTTTCACTAACTCCTCTACACTTGTTTCACTACTAGCAAATGATTTTTCATACTTTCTAATATCTTGCTGTTTTGCATTTATTTCTTCCGTTAGCTCTTTGTTTCTCTCTTTTTGGTGAATCAATTCTTTTTTATATTTTTCTTGTTCGTTAAATCCTTCCGAGTTTGAAGAATTCTGTTCTTTATTTGCTGAGGAAATACTATAAGAGTAAGCGAGTATAAATCCCAAGACTAAACTAACTAATGAAATTAATACTAGACCTCTGGAAGGAATTCTAAGGAGTTTGCTCTTCTTCAATCTCCGTCGCCTCCTCTTCGCCAACTTTTTCATTCATATCTTTAAATGGTTGAAAATAAGATCCAACTTCTAAATCAATAATTCCTTTAACATCTGGGTTAAGCTGTGCCACAATGGATGGATAAAAATTCATTTTTTTAGAGAAGGATGGAATGATTGCTTGTACTTCATTACCATCATTCATGAATACTTGGATAGAATAAGCATCATTCTCAGAAGGAGTATAATTGATTTGTGAAATTGTCATTAATACTTCTGAGTTTAGACTTTTCAATTCTTTTAAGAGTCGCAGTCTAATTTTCTCATCTTCAAATCCCGATAAAATTGGTCCATCCATTGGAACAAGTTGTCCATCTGTTTCAATCTTTTTTCCATTTTCTAAAATTATGTCAAGACGATTCCCATTTTCTTCATATCCAATTTTTTTATATTCCTTGACTTGTATATTTACTCCCGTTAACCAATTTCGATGAACTTCTGCAGAAGCTATCCATTCGTTTTGTTCTAGCAACTTAGAAATATGATTTTCTCTAAAGCTCCACATCGAATCCCCTAAATTTAAAGTACTTTGCTTTATGTACTGTTCTTTTGGTACAAGAACTGCCCCAAAAACTTTGATCGTTTGAATTTGACTATAGCTAGATTGAAAATAAAGTACTACAAGTAAAGTTGTGACAAAGAGAAAAAGTAGAATGGAAAACTTTTTATTTGTCCTTCTTCGCCTACGTTCTTTTAAAGTGGGTATTCTATCTTCAATATCTATGATTTTTTCCATTCTACCGCCTCCCTTCTTTTGTAGAATCATTTGCCAAATTTAATATGATTCCGATTATCCCCCAAGTAGTTACTAAAGAAGACCCACCATAACTAATAAATGGCAATGTAACTCCTGTAACAGGAAGTAAACCCGTTACAACTCCCATATTTAAAAACGTCTGTATAGCTAGTAAAGAAGTAAATCCTATTATCGTTAATTGAGAAGATCTTGTTTTCACTCGAGAAGCCAGAGAAAAGCCGGTTGTAAAAAACACAATAAACGCAGAAATAATGATGAAACCACCGATAAAACCTGTTTCTTCTAGTAAAATCGAGAAAATAAAGTCATTTTGCGGCTCTGGCAAGTATAAGAACTTTTGCCTACTATTCCCGTATCCGAATCCAAACAAACCCGCAGGTCCTACAGCAAGTAACGATTGAATTGCTTGAAACCCTGTTCCTAAAGGGTCTTTCCATGGATCCAGGTATGATTGAATTCGAGCAAGACGGTATGGTGCAGAAGCGATTAATCCGATTAGAGCAATGATTCCTGTCATTCCAATCGTAATGAAAAACTTCAAAGGCAAACCTGCCGCAAATAGCAATATAAATGATGCAACAATTAAAACAAAAGCAGAACCAAAATCTGGTTGTAGCATTATAAGTGAAATTGGTAGTAATAATATTACAGCAGTCTGTGTATACAGTTTTAGCTTCGTCTTTTTTTCATTCGACAGTGAAAAAGAGAGCATCCCTAATACTGCAATCTTGGCTAGTTCTGCTGGCTGAAAGTTCATAATACCTAGTGAAATCCAGCTTTGCGAGCCATTACGCACAACTCCTATTCCAGGGATCAAGACACCTATTAAAAATAAGATAGATAGTACGTACGTCCCCATCCAAAATATAGGCAGTCTTACAAAGCTTTTATTTCTTATAAAAAAGGCTCCAAAAATGCCGACAACTAAATAGCTGGCTTGTTTAAAAGCAAATGGCAATTGATCCTTATAATGCACTTCACTCCAGTATGAACCGGCAGAATGAACAAAAAGAATACCTATAATGGATAGGAAAAGTACAGACGTCAAAAATAAGATTATTCTTTTATCTACTTTCGATTACTTCATCCCTTCGTTATTCGTTTAAATCTAACACTTGCTCTATAAATTCATCACCACGAATCTCAAAGCTTTCATATTGATCCCAACTTGCACATGCTGGAGACAGTAAAACTATGTCCCCTTCTTTCGATATTTTTACAGCTTCTTCAATAGCTTCTTTTAGGGTATTTACTGATACAACAGAAGGAATTGATTGTTTTTCTCCAAATTCCTGTAAGCGTTTTGTTGTTTCACCATAGTGAATTAAAGCCTTCACATTTTGTAAATGCGGGATTAATTCATCAAAAGAATGGCCCCTATCCACACCGCCAGCAATTAGAATAACTTGCTCCGAAAAACCTTCTAAAGCACTTTTCGTTGCCAGTGCATTTGTTGCCTTAGAATCATTATAGAACTTTCTATTTTTCCACTCACGAACAAATTGAGTACGATGTTTTACTCCATGAAAAGTGGAGAGGACTTCTTTAATATTTTCAATGGAACAATCAAATATAAGGGCAGCAGCCGTCGCAGCTAATACATTTTCTAAATTATGTTTTCCACGAAGTGCAATAATGGATCGTTCAAATAGCTTTTCACCGTTCCAATATACATATAAATCATCGGCACTTATGCCCTCTTTCATTTTTCCACTTACGTAAAAAGGAACCTTACGTGCTTTACTTTTAGATGCATAATCTGTCACATTTTTTTGTTCGCCATTGTATATAAACCAGTCGGATGCATCCTGTTTTTTCGTAACATTAAATTTTGCATCTGTATATTCTTTAAAATCGGTATGATAATCTAAATGCGCCTCATATAAATTCATCAAAACGGCAACTTTTGGTTTAAGTTCTACTGTACCCATTAACTGAAAGGAGGATAATTCCGTTACAATAGTATTCTCTTCTGTTGCTTTTGATGCTACAGCACTTGCAGCTGTACCAATATTACCAGCTATCAGTGGTTGCTTCCTTCCTACTTCTAGCATTTCAAATATTAATGTAGTTGTGGTTGTTTTCCCATTGGAACCAGTTATTCCAATCATCGGTGCATCACTAATACGATATGCTAGCTCGACTTCCGTCCAAACAGGAATGCCTCTTTTTATAGCTTCTGCTATAACTGGATTCTTGTATGGTATACCTGGATTCTTTACTATAAGACTAAAACCCTCGTCTAAAAGGTTTTCTGGATGACTACCACAAATAACAGTCATCCCTTTTGAAAGTAAATATTGAGCATTCTCATTTTGTTCAAAAGGTTTTGAGTCATTCACTGTTACAAATGCACCTAATTCATGTAAAATCTCTGCAGCAGCTGTACCACTTTTTGCGAGACCTAATACAAGAATTTTCTTATGATAGACTAATGGTAATTGCTTCATTTTATAAAACCTCCAAGAATACAACAATCATTGCCGAGATAAAGCCAATTGCCCAAAATACTGTTACTACTTTTCTTTCAGACCATCCAGAAAGCTCAAAATGATGATGGATAGGACTCATTTTAAAAATGCGCTTGCCTGTTGTTTTAAAACTAATAACTTGTAGAATAACAGACAATGTTTCAATAACAAAAATGCTACCTACCAATAGTAGGATAAGCTCTTGCTTAACAAGGATTGACACCATTGCTAATGCCCGTCATCTTGTCGTTCGAAAAGGGACCTAGTCGATAATAATGATTCTGCATTACAAAATGCGAAACAAGAAATAGATAGCATTTTTGAGAAA